>JAHFDU010000290.1 GCA_023248835.1 Myxococcales bacterium
TCGGTAAATTCGCCAAATACGGTTGAAATATTGACGCCGCCCTTTTCAAACAGCGCGCCATTCTCGATGACGCCAGTAAGTCCGCCGCCGCCGCCTGAGCGCTGCCACGATTCGAAACGAAAACGCGCCCCGCCGTCCTCGGCCTCGAGCGCCGAGGTGATCCGCAGTTGCAGGTCACGAAAATAGGCGTCGGCTTGGTCTGAAATCGACATAGCCGGACGATAACCCAACGAGCTGAGAGTTGGGTCTCAAAAATCTGAGGGTTAGCGCTAGCGTTCGGCGAGGTACGCCAAGATCGCGGCGTCGATGGTGTAGTCCGGCGGCACCAGCGCACGCAGGTGGCTGTCGCTTGGGCGGCGCAGGGGGCGCGCCAGTACCACACCCTCGGCCGAGGCGACCGCCAGATCGAGCGGACATTTGCGCGGCACCGCCGTAGCGTGGCGCAGGTCGGCCGGCACCACACGTCGCACGGTTTTTTCGCGCTGAAACGGCTCCGCCTCTTTCTCCAAAGTTGGCGGCACTACCTCGGCGGGTGCCGGCGCGGCGGATGCAGCCGCGGTCGGCGCGAAATGGGCGCGAATTTTTTCGTCGAGCGCACCATCGCGCAGCTCCTGCAAGAGATGCTTGTGTTGCGCCTGCATCTGCTTTTGCACTTCGGCGGCAGCGGCCTGCGGATCGTAACGGAACTGTTTGCTCCCAAAAATCATTCCCTGAAAAAAAAGCTGCGAAATCACTAGAGGATTGCGGACGCCAAAATCCTCGGTCTGCACGTGCCACAGCCGATCGAGGTGGCGCATGTTGTGGTTGTAGCCGACGAGCGGGGACCGCGCAGCCATTGCGTTATCTTTGCACACCGCTCGCACTCTTGCCAAATGCCGATCGTCGCCAACTGAGTTAAGCTGGCAACGCCGCCCGCGGGCCGATCGTCGCCCGTAACGCTTGATCATTTCTTGAACGCCAAGTATGAAACTGCAATGGATTCGAAGGAGGGGCAGTTTCTCGAGAAGGTTTGCGCCTATATTCTTTCACTGCCATACGATCTCGACGTGCTGCAAGAGGTGGTGACCGATCCCGATCTCGAACGGGAGGCACGCGAACTGGCTGCCGGAACTATTGTGCATACCCTGCTGCCGCAAGAGGGCGAAGCCGGGCCGTTGCGCTACGTCGACGATGCGCTGTTGGTGCGCGCCGCTCTCGACAAAGTGATGAAACCCCAGAGTGATGCGACGCAAGCGTTTCGCTCACGTTTTTCTGAGCTCTACGAAAAGCTCGACGAAGATCTGAAGTTATTCGAGGCCTGCTTGGGCGACCTGTGGCCGTGGTTGACGGCGAAGCTGTCGACTTTTCCAAAACTTTCTTATAAGGGAAAAAAGCCCTCGCAATGCGTCGACGATCAAGAAACCGCGCTGTTTTTGTACGAGGCAGGCCAGGAGTTCAAGACCAACTTTCCGATTTCCGAGAGTCAAGTACGCAACAAGGTGCGTCGCGCCGAGCAGGTAGTGGAGGCGCTGCAAAAGCGTCGCGCCGACGTCAAAAAAAAGAAGCCAGCGTAACTTAAAGGTAACCGTTCACGGGGTATGCATAGAATGTTGACTGGTCAAGTTTTTCAGTTCTCCACGAGAAACGCGCTGAGCGTTGTTGATCGCCATCCGAAACTCGCGCGGTTAGCGCGCGGCGGAGGGGAGGCTCGGCGGGCTTTGCCCGACGAGGGGGGACGGGAACGTCCCCCGGTTAAAGATCGACGCGCTCCACGTGTTCGAGTCGCTGGCCCAAAAAGCGTGCGCCCACCTCGGCGAAACGCGTTTCATCGGTGACATAGAAACGTGGCGATTCGGCCGCATTCGAACGCGCAAGTTCCATTGCCTGCAGCGCCTGCTTGGTCGCCAGGGCCATCGCTTGTGCCGAATCGATCACTTGCATTGCCGGTGAAAAAAATTCGTGCGCCACCCGCTCAAGCACAGCGCGCAAAATCGGATAGTGGGTGCAGCCGAGCACCAAGACGTCGATCTGCGGCGCGCGCGCGCGTAGCTCAGTGAGGTAGCGCCGCGCGACAGCCTCGGCGATCGGATCGTCGATCCAGCCCTCTTCGGCCAGCGGCACCAGCAGGGGACAGGCATGTGCAAACACGCGCAGTCGTGGGTCGTGTGCGAAGATGGCGCGCTCGTAGGCCTGCGAGCGCACGGTGCCGAGCGTGCCGATGACACCGATATTCCCCGAACGGGTGGCCCTCGCCGCCAGCGCCGCGCCCGGCTGAATCACTCCTAGAACGGAAACGGGTAGCGCTAGCTGATCGAGCGCCAGCGCCGAAGCAGTATTGCAGGCTATGATCACCAACTTGACATTTTTCGCGACTAAGAAATTGGTCGCCAACTGGCAGTAGCGCGCCACGGTCTCGCTGCTTTTCGAGCCGTAGGGCACGCGCGCGGTGTCGCCGAGGTAGACCAACTGTTCGTGCGGCAGCTCGGCCGCCAATGCTTTCACCACGGTGAGCCCACCGACGCCGCTGTCGAAGACGCCGATGGGGCGATCGTGCTTAGGGGTGGCTACAGTCCCATTCATTTAGTGCCAACTTGTCGCACCCTTATTCTACGTCGGTGGGACGTTAGAACTCTCTAATACGCAGCCGGGAATACGTCACGATGGGTCGGTGCATCGGGTTTTACCGCTGAACATCCCACCACCGATTCGGTATAGCGCCAGATTAATTCAAGAAACGTCTCAGGCTTCGACTGAAGATCGCGATAGTAGCGGGCGATGCCGGGAAAAGATTTTTCGGCCTGGTCGAAATCTATTTCGGTAATATACCCGCGCATGATGTTCTCCGCTTCCTGCTAGAGCAACTTTGATGCCGTTCCGCATGGCCGAGTTTCTTATTGACAGCTGCGCGCAAGGCTCTTAGCTTCACCTCGTTTTGATTGCAAGAAAAAAATCAGAAATTTCAAAAAGATGATGCAAATGGTCTCGGCTTCCGATGCTGCGTGGCCCTTTCAGGTGGCGCGTCAAGTCGCCGAAGAGGAGCGGCTGCCGCTGCCCGAGGTAACCGCACAGGCGCGGACGCAAGCGGCGCTGACTGCTGGCCTGCCGGGCGCAGCGGTGCGTGTCGAAATCGAGGCGCTGCTGATGGGGCGCGGTGTTCACCTCGGACTGCAGTGGCTACATGACAGCGGTCTGCTCGCGATCTGGCTGCCCGAGCTTGAGGCGACGGTTGATTTTTCCCAGGAAGCCGGCCGCCGTCACAAAGATGTTTGGGAGCACACCAAGCAGGTGGTGCGCCAGACGGTGCCGCGCCCGCTGCTGCGCTGGGCGGCGCTGCTACACGACATCGGCAAAGTGCCGACGCGCACCTTTTTGCCCGACGGTGGCGTTCATTTTCATCGCCACTCCGAAGTGGGCGCGCGCATGTTTCGCGAAGTCGCCCAGCGCTTGGGCTTCGAGGGGGGGGACAAGCGCAAGATCAAATTTCTCATCTACAACCACTTGCGCGCCGGCCAGTTCGACGGCACCTGGACCGATGCAGCGGTGCGTCGATTTGACAAGGAGATGGGCGCCGACCTGACAGACTTGCTCGATCTGTCGCGCGCCGACATCACTTCGGCGCGACCGGGCAAGCGCCAGGCCGCGCTGCAATCGATTTCAGATTTGTCGCAGCGGATCGCTGACGTGCGTGCCGCCGACGCGATTTTGCCGCCGCTGCCGACGGGAATTGGCAATCTCATCATGGAGCATTTTGGTCTAGAGCCGTCGCGGCAGATCGGCTTGCTCAAGCGCGCTCTCGAGCAAGCGGTGGAGGCGGGCGAGTTGCCTGAGCGCCAGCCAGCCGAATTTTATCTGCCGTTTGTGGCCAAGCTTCTCGGACGCGAATGAAGCCTTTGATCGTGGCGCTCGAGATGGGCTACGGCCATCTGCGTGCGGGGTTGCCGCTGAGCGATGCGCTCGCAGTACCTCTGTACGAGGCCGACCGGCCGCCGCTGTCGGACGCGACCGAACAAACAATGTGGCATCGGGCTCGCAAGCTCTATGAGATCGCCTGTCGAGTTTCGCAGCTGCCGACCTTTGGTGCGCCGCTGCGATCGATTGTCGAGTCGATCACCGCGATCGAACCTTTGCATCCGCGACGTGATCTGTCGACACCGACTTCGGCGGTCAAAGCGCTCGAGTATTTTCGCCAGCGTGGGCTCGGTCGCGGCATGATTGACAAATTGTCGACCGACGGCGTACCGCTGCTGACAACTTTTTTTGCGCCGGCGCTGTTTGCCTCCGGCGCCGGTCAGGCAGCGGTTTACTGTGTGGTCACCGACAGCGATGTTGCGCGCGCCTGGGTCGCTCCCGACCCGCAAAAAAATCACATCTTCTACTTCGCGCCGAGCCGTCGCGTGGTCGAGCGACTGCGCGCCTACGGCGTGCCGCCGGATCAGATCGAGTTGACCGGATTTCCACTGCCGCCGGAGCTGCTCGGTGGCGCTTCGCTTGAAACGTTGCGACGCAATTTGGCGGCGCGTCTTTCGCGGCTTGATCGCAATCGACGGTTCACAAAAAAATACGCGCACGAGCTCGAACATCATTTGCAACTGGCGTTGCCTCACGACGAGCGTGCACCCCTTGTCACCTTCGCGGTCGGTGGCGCTGGGGCTCAGGCGGAGTTGGCGGAAAAATTTCTGCCCTCGCTCAAGTCGCTGCTCGAGAGTGGACAGTTGCGCCTCACCTTAGTTGCCGGCGTGCGCGCCGAAGTCGATGATATTTTTCGTCGCGCGCTGCGCAAGTGTTCGCTTGAGACCGAGCTTGGCCGCTCGGTGCAAATCCTGCTGCGTCCCAATTTCGAAGCCTACTACCGCGCCTTCAATCAGCTGCTGGCGAAGACCGATTTGCTGTGGACCAAGCCGAGCGAACTGGCGTTCTACGCCGGGCTGGGCTTGCCGCTCTTGCTGTCGACGCCGGTCGGCGTGCATGAAGTCTACAATCGTCGCTGGGTGCTTGAAGAGGGCGCCGGTTTGGCAGTCGAACGCCCGCAAGTGGTGGGCGAGTTTATCAGCGAGCGGCTACACAGTGGCCTCTTGGCGGCGCGCGCGTGGGCCGGCTTTCGCCACCTGCCAAAGCGCGGCGTCTATCGCATCGTCAACCACTTTCTGCCCGAGGCCGAGAGACTTCCGGTCGGAGGAATTGAGACTTGAAGTTGCTGATTGTTCGCCACGGCATTGCCGAAGATCGGCAGGCCTTTGCCCAGACCGGCCGCAGCGACGGCGAGCGGCCG
>JAHFDU010000291.1 GCA_023248835.1 Myxococcales bacterium
TCCGTCGCTTGGATCGTAAAAAAAGACAAATCCGAGAAATCCTAGCAGGCAGAAGACCATCACTGTTTCCATTGCCGCTCAACCTACCGAACCGGATAACCGATTTCAATACCCTTCCAATCCGGAACTCCCGGCGCCATCAAATTGGCGAATCAGAGCTGTTCGAATTAGACCGAAATCGCGTTGTCGTGATCGATCTGCGTTGACCTTGACGGCGACGGCGTCGGCGACGAAAAAACAGAGGTCGAGTCTTGCTGGGGCTCAAAAAACCGGATTCGGCCCGAAATGCGCTGGCGGCGGACCGCTATTGCGAAGGCCGACACCGAGGCCAGCTCCGACGGCGGCACCAGCGACTGCGACGCCGACGACGGTCCACAGCCACCATTTTTTGTATACCGGGGTTGGAGCTGGCTTGGGAGGTTCGTTCAACAGCGAGCGCGCCAGGGAGGGCTCCGGCTTGGCCTTCGGGTCGGTCACCATGACGATAACGGTGGGTGCCGGCGCGGCGGGCGCCACCGCGACAGGCGCTGGTGCCACCGGAGCTGGTGCTGCCGGTTCGGCAGCAGCCGCGGGTGCTGGCGGTGGAGTTTGCGCCTTGGCCTGTCGGCTCATTTCTTCGATTTCCGCTTCGAGTTTGGCAATTCGATCGTGCACCTCGGCGCGGTTGACGGCTTTCGGCACACTGTTGAGGAAGGAGCGGTAGAAGAACAGCGCCTGCTCCGCGTCGCCGGCCAAGCGATACGACTGCGCGATGTTATACAGCAGCACCGGGTCGGGCTTGATCAAATAGGCGGCGCGATATTCCTGTGCGGCGCGGGCAAATTCACCGAGATTGAAGGCTTTGACGCCGTCGGAGAAATGGCGCTTGGCCTCGAGCAGGCCGCCTTCGGCAGTCGCAACCGACGGCCTGAGCACGTAGACCGCCAACAGCGCAGCCGACAGAAATCGCACGGTTGTTGACTTGGCGCTCATCCTCTGAAGAATCGGCATTCTCGCCTCCTTCTTTAGACCTACGGCAACTGTTTTGACAGTCGCGTTTCTTTGCCCGCTTCGATCGCCACCGGAAAATCATATCGCTTGCCTGCGACGACAAAAGTCACCAAGTGCCGACCCGGGGCGAGCCCGAAATGATTGCGCGGTGCCACGGGAGTGGTCTGCCCAGTGTCCTTGCCGTCGATCCAGACGCGCGCCCAAGGCTGACTGTAGGGAAGGAGGTACCCAGGTGCGTTCGCCGTCGCCACTGTATGATTTGGGGTCTCGATGTGGCTCTTGCCTGCGCCGCGAGCCATTTCAAATTCCACATTTCGATCGATCGACTTTTCAAAACTTACAGTGCGAATAAGCGGCGCGTATCCCGGGTGGCGAAAGGTTATTTTCAGTGTCTTGCGGGCATCGATTCCCTCGAGCAAGAGCGGACTCTGGCCCGCGAGCGTGCCGTCGACCCAGACATCAGCGCCTGACGGTCGGGTGGTCAAATTCACCCGCGCTACCGCAGGCTCGAGCGCTACGTCTTTGGTCAGCTCCTGGCCCGCGGTTACTTCGACGGTGATGCGACGCTCAGCGTAGAGCGGACGCGACACTCTTAGCTCGTGCGGCGTGCCGGCGCGCAGTACGATCGGAGCTTGTAGCGCGTTTTCTCCCAGGTCGGCGCCGTCGAGCAGAACCCTGGTTGGTGCAGCCGCGCCGCTCATGTGCAAGTGCAAGCGGCCCTGACCTACGTCTTCGCGCGCCGCTGCGCTGCTATACAGTTCGAGGACCTCTCCGGAGCGCAGTTTGACGGTTTCGGCGGCGCTGTCGCCGTCCTGCCTTTTGACCACGAAGTCATGTCGGCCCGCCGCCAAATCGGAGAGAGTCACCAGTCGCCCGGGTTCGAGGTGGGCGCGCCACAGCCGATCGACGATCAGCTCACCCGCGATTGCCGGCGAGATCACCACCGTCGCGGCCGGAGGCCAAAACAGATTGCGCGCCGTGGTCGCGGTCAGCACCACCAGTGCAGCCAAAGCCATTCCCAAAAGCACGTCTCGGCCTGCTAGTGCGGTTCGCGCCGTGGCGCCGGTCTGACCGGTTCCCCGGTCGCGGCGCTTGAGTTCACCGTGCACGACGGTTTGCACTCGCGGCGGGGCGTCCTTCGCCGCCGCGATCGGCGGATGAACCGGGCTCGGTGTTCCGTAGAGACTGGTCGATGGTTCGGCTTCGATCGTCTTCGGTCGCGCCTGCTCAGCTTTTCGTCGCGGCAGCGGATCGGTGCTGACCTCCTCGGTGTCGTCGACCAGAGTCCGCGCTGCAAAATTTGGCGGCGAGACCTCGGTGCGTTCGGCAAATGGATCCTCAGGTGTGGCCGCGGTAAAATGGGTTCGCATCCAGGCCGCCAGCTCTTGCGCGCCGAACGGCAACGTGCCAGTGCTGAGAAACGAACGCAGATCGTCCTGTATTTCGCTGGCGTGTTGGTAGCGATCTTCGACGTTCTTGGCGAGCGCTCGCAGGGTGATCCGATCGAGCGCCAGCGGAACCGAGGGATTGATCTTTGAGGGCGCCACAGTGCGCACATTGCGCACTCGTTCGAGCGTCTCCAGATCGCTTTCGGCGTGAAACAGTCGCTCGGCCGTCAACAATTCGTGCAAGAGCGTTCCGATGGCGAAGATGTCCGAGCGATGATCGATCGGCAACCCGCGCACTTGCTCGGGCGACATGTAGCCGAGTTTCCCCTTGAGGATTCCCATCTCGGTTTTGGTGGTGCGCAAAGTCGCCTTGGCGATGCCGAAATCAACCACTTTCACTTCGCCGTCGTAGTTGATGAGAACATTTTGTGGCGAGACATCGCGGTGGATGATGTGAAGTGGCCTGCCGCTTGAGTCGGCGCGTCGATGAGCATAATCGAGAGCATCACAAACTTGCGCGATGATGTAGGCCGCCATTTGCACCGGGATGGTGGTGCGTCGCTCGCGGACAAGATTTTGCACTTGCAAAAGATCTTTGCCGGCGACGTATTCCATCGCGATGAAATGGCTGCCGCCGACGCAACCGAGCTCGTAGACCTGGACGATGCCGGCGTGGCTTAGCTGCGAGCAGATCTTCGCCTCGTCGACAAACATGGTGATGAACTCTTGGTCTTGCGAAGAGGAGGGCAAAATGCGTTTGATCGCAACGAACTTCTCGAATCCTTCGACGCCGAGCAGTTTGGCTTTGAATACCTCAGCCATGCCGCCGACGGAGATGCGGTCGATGAGCAGATACTTGTCGAACGGAACGGGTGCCCGCACGAGGCTCAGTGTAGCACGGCAGCGCCCCCGCGGCAGTTGCGCCAAGGTTCTTCAGGGGCGCCCGGAAGTCCGAGCGCCGCCGACAGCTCACAGCTCACAGCCTCCTACGGCCCGGGGGCCGCTTCAAGAAGCCAGAAACTGTTTGGTTCACATCACAGTCGAGAGTCAAGAGTCGAGAGTTTCGGACACGGAAGACGCCGGAAGTTCAGTCGAAGGCGACGGTTGGAGACGCACTCGAAGGGTAGTTTCTGAGCAGCCGACAGCCTACAGTTTCGGATTCATTCATGAAATCACCTGCCCTAGTCCTCATTTCAAGAGCGAAGTTACGGGAGGGTCAACGCGATTTTGCGATTTTTCTCCACTGTAAGCTGTTGGCTGTCGGCGGTGGTAAGTTTGACACTTGGGTATACGACAGGATTGTGACGGGATCGGCCACGGTCGCGCGGCAACTTTGCGGTCGTGCGCCCACGCTCGACTCTGGCGTTGTCTCATGGTACGAGTTTCGCCAACCGTTAGACCAATTCGAGGAAGATCGTGGGATTTGCATGCGGCATCGTCGGACTACCCAACGTCGGAAAATCGACGCTGTTTAACGCCATCACTGCGGCGCAGGCGGAGGCCCAGAACTATCCTTTCTGTACGATTGAGCCAAATATCGGCATCGTTCCGGTTGCCGATGAGCGGCTCGATGCGCTGGTCAAAGTTTGCAAGCCCAAAAAAACCGTCCCGACCACGCTGCAGTTTGTTGATATTGCCGGCTTGGTCCGCGGCGCTTCCAAGGGAGAGGGACTTGGCAACCAGTTCCTCGCCAACATTCGCGAAGTCGATGCCATCGCGCATGTTGTCCGCTGCTTTGAAGATCCCAACGTCGTCCACGTCGAAGGCCGCATCGATCCGGTCGGCGACGTCGCCACCATCGACACCGAACTTGGTCTCAAGGACCTCGAGTCGGTGGAGAAGCGGCTCGAGCGCGCCCGCAAATCGATGAAGGGTGTCGACGCCAAGACCGAAAAAATGGTCTTCGATCTTTGTGAGCGCGTGGTAAAAAATCTCAACGACGGTGTACCGCTGCGGGCGCAGGGCCTTTCCGTCGAGGACGCGCTGCTCATACGCGATCTCCATCTACTGACGGCGAAGACAGTCTTTTACGTCGCCAACGTCGCCGAAGCGCAGCTGACTTCGGCGCACGCGGGAAAAGATCCGCACGTCGAAGCGCTGCGCGCCCACGCCAAAAAAGAGGGCGCGCCGATGGTCGTCATCTGTGCCGCGGTCGAGGCCGAAATCGCCCGCCTCGACAAGAGCGAGCAGCCCGACTTTCTCGCCTCGCTTGGCCTCGACGAGCCGGGTTTGCGCAAGGTGGTGCGCACCGGTTACGATCTGCTCGGCCTCATCACTTTTTTCACCGCCGGCGAAGACGAGGTGCGCGCCTGGACCATCGTCCGCGGCACCAAGGCGCCTCAGGCCGCGGGCACCATCCACACCGATTTTGAGCACGGCTTTATCAAAGCGGAAATCATTTGGTGGGAGGATCTGGTCAAGCTCGGCTCCGAAGCGGCGTGCCGCACCGCCGCTAAACTTGCCATCGAAGGCAAAGAGTACGTCATGCGCGACGGCGATACTGCTCACTTCCGCTTCAATGTCTGAAGCGTCTCATCCGAGGTATTTTGTCATACGGCCCTGCGCGATCAACTTACCGTCGCTATCGCGATGCAGATCGACGGTGACAAACGCCAGGGTCTTGCCGACTTTGAGTACGTCGCCCTGTATGCGCACCGTCGAGCCGCCGGGTGCCGGGGAAAAGTAGGAGACATTCAAGTCGGTGGTGACGCCTGGGCGATGGTCGCGATCACCGGTGACGATGGCGATGGTGCCAATGATGTCGACCAGGGTAGCGATGGCGCCGCCATGCAGCGTGCCATTGATATTTTGCACGGCTTCGGCGACGAGTAAGTTCGCTTCAGCTCGCCCGCCCTCGGCGCGCACGATC
>JAHFDU010000014.1 GCA_023248835.1 Myxococcales bacterium
GTGGCAAGATGAAGGCGTGCCTGTGTACGCCCATCGCCTGCTGGCTCGACTGCCCGAAGTGCTGCAGCGCCGACTACTTGACGCTTCGATGCGGCTTGGGCTGGCCGGGCAATTCAGCCTGTTTCGAATGATGAAGTCCACGCTACTGGAGATTGGCGCCGATCGGCAAGAGCTCACCTGTGCGTTCGAGTCCTGCCGCGATCTCGGGCCGCATTTCGTCGCGACTTTTCGCCAGCTGTCGATACAAGTGGCGCGCCAAGCCAAACGTGAAGACGATCACTTTCGCGCCGCCATCTATGCGCTGATTGCCGACGCCGCGTCGAATGATCCGGCGGAAAAATGGAAAAATTACCAACTCGCGATACCACAATGTGAAGCGTTTTTTTCGACCCGCCTGCCGCGCATCGAGCGGGTGAGGCTGCCGTATCGCGAGGCCGGGCTGCGGGCGCTATTTGCTGCACCGCCCGCCGCAGACGCTGCGATCATCTTTGTTCCTGGCAACGACGAGCCCAAAGAGTGGATGATACCGATGATCGACGTCGCCTGCGCCCACGGGCTGGCTGCGCTGGCGATCGATCTGCCCGGCTATGGCGAGAGTTTTCTCTTGGGAACTAGACTCGATGGCACAGGCGCTTTGGTCGATTGTGCGGGTGCGGCGATGAGCTATCTTAAGGCGCGCAAGATCACCAAAGCGGCTGCATTCGGCGTCAGCCTTGGCGGCCTGCTCTGCCATTTGCTCGCCAGCTTAGAACCAGCGATCGCTGCATCAGCAGGACTTGGTGGCCCGTTCGACCTCAATTGGTTATTTGCCCACGTGCCCTGTTTTCAGCGCGATCATTTCGTGCTCGCCGCTGGTGGACAGGCGGCGGCAAAAAAAATCATCGATGAGCTCGCGGTCGAAAAAATCCTTGGCGATGTGCGCCGCCCGGCGCTGGTGATGCATGGTAGCCGAGACGAAGTGGTACCGGTGCGTGACGCTCACCAGTTGCAACGCGCGATTGGCGCGCACGCCGAGTTGCGACTTATCGACGGTGGCGATCACATGGCAAATCCGCATCTGCACACCCAGACCGAATTTGCGATCGGCTGGCTCAAAACGCGAATCGGCGAGTGAGGGGACGGTCTTCGGTAATGCAGTTATTTTCCACTCTTGGATGCGGCCGACAATGCGAGGCGGATCATCGGATCGCGCACTGCACCGGGCAACATCCACACTAGGCGATAGAGCAGTCCAAGGATCCAAGGGAAGCGAGTAAGGCGCCGCTTGCCTGTGATCGCCCGTTCGATGATGTCGAGCGCGTCGTCAAGTTCAAACATCATCGGCATCGCGGTTTGCAAGTCATCAATCGCCGGAGTGCGCACAAAACCGGGATGAATGAGCGTGACCGGGACGCCGCGCGGTCGCAGATCTTGATCGAGCGCCTGCATGTACTGAGTCAGTCCCGCCTTGCTGGCGCAGTAGGCCGCAGCCGGGGCAATGCCAATGTCGGCGCTGAGGCTCGAGATCGCCACCAGTTGGCCGCGACCGCGCTGTAGCATCGGACGCAAGAACGGCGTGAAGGTGGCGATCGCGCCCAGCAGATTGATTTGAAAAATATCGCGCGTTATCTGCCACGGCATGTCGGCGGGCGCGAGCACGGTTTTGCCGCCGGCAAGCCCGGCGTTGGCGACCACCAGGTCGATGCCGCCCGAGTCGGCGTCGAGTTTGCCGAGCTGCTCAAGCGTGCGGTCGCAATCGGCGACATCGAGCGCCAGCGCGTGGGCTTTGCCGCCGGCAGCGACGATCGCCGCCACCTCGGGCCTTGAGTACCTCGATCCGTCGCGCCGCCAGCCACACTTCCACGCCCTGTTTGGCGAGGCGCTGCGCCAGCCCAAGGCCGATGCCGCTTGACGCACCGGTGATCACTGCACGATGTATCGAACTCATCAAAAAAGTCGGTGGATCTTTGAGGATGCGTTTGGAGATGACGATGCGCTGGATTTGTCCGGTGCCTTCGAAGATGTCGAACACCTTGATGTCGCGATACCATTTTTCGACAAAATTGCCGTGCTCTAGGCCGTGCGCGCCCATCACTTGCACCGCGTCGGCGCAGACTTTCATCGCCACTTTGGCGGCGTAGGCTTTGGCCATCGACGCCTCTTTAGCGTTGGGCAGGCCTTCGTCCGCCATCCAGGCGGCGCGCCAGCAGAGCAGGCGGCCAGCATCGATGAGGCGCTTGTCTTCCGCCAACGTCTCGGCGAGCTGAGTGTAGCGCGGCAGTGCGCGCCCGAGCATGTAGTGGTCTTTGACAAAATCACGGGTGTATTCGTAGGCGGCGCGGGCGATGCCAAGCCCCAAAATACCCACCATCGGGCGAGATGAATCAAAGGTCTTCATCGCCGCCATGAAGCCGCCCTTCGATCCCTTGTCATAGTGGGCTTCGCCGCCGAGCAGATTCTCCTCGGGGACGCGGCAATCTTCCAGCACCAGCTCGGCGGTTTCCGAGGCGCGCAGCCCCATCTTGTCTTCGATCTTGCCGCAGAAAAAGCCGGGCGTGCCCTTCTCGACGACAAAGGTGCGCTGGCCTGCGCGACCGAGCGCCGGGTCAATGGTTGCGAAGATCACCACCCAGTCGGCGCGGCCGCCGTTGGTGATAAAACATTTGCGGCCGTTGAGCACCCATTGCTTGCCCTCTTTGCGGCACGAAGTGCGAATCGCAGCGACGTCGCTGCCGGCGCCGGGTTCGGTAAGTCCATAAGCGCCCCAGTGCAAACCTGGTTTTTTGAAGACGCTGAAAAAGCGATCGCGCTGCTCGGGCGTGCCGGTAAATTCCACCGGCGGTCCGCCGAGCCCTGGCCCTGGCAGCGACATCAAAACGCTGACGTCGCCCCACGCCATCTCTTCGGCGCCGATGAGGGTGAAACGATTTTTCTGTGACTTTCCCTGCTTGTCGGGGGTGGCACCCGCGCCTTCGCCGCCATATTCGCGCGGCACTTCGCCGACCGACATCATCTGCCGCATGTTGTGTAGGCGCTGCAAAAAGTCATCGGGAATACGGTGATCGCGATCGGCCTGCAGCGAAATCGGCCGCACCACATTCTTGGCGAATTGATGCACCCACTCTTTGACCTGCAGCTGCTTGTCGTTGAGGGTAAAATCGATCATCGCATCCTCAAGTGAAAAATGGTTGCAGGGCGCAAGACGGCAGCGCAGTGGCGAGATTGCTCTCGAGCTCGCCGTCGGCGGTCACCAGCTGCAGCCACTCGTCCGGCGGCGAAAACAGCGCCAGCGCTTTGGTGTCGCGCAGCCATTTTTCGGCCGGATAGTCTTTGACAAAGCCGGCGCCGCCGAGCAGCTGCACGCCCTGATCGGCGACCCGAAAAGCGGCTTCGTTGGCATGCACTATCGCCTCGGCCGCGGTCGACAGATCGCGATCGATTTCGGTTGCGGCTCGCCACAGTAGCCAGCGCGCCGATTCGACGTCCATGTGCATGTCGGCGAGTGCGAATGAGATCGCCTGGAAGTGCGCCACTGGCTTACCGAAGGCTTTGCGCTCTTGGGTGTAGGCGAGCGCGAATTCGTAACTTGAGCGCGCCAGTCCCACCTGGCGGGCGGCGTTGGTGAGCCCAATGCGCGCGAAAAATCGACGCACATTTTTTGCAAAATCGTCGCCGCCGCAGAGACGATTTTCCTTCGGAATGCGAACATTTTCGAAACTGACCGGCGCCGTGACGACGGCTTCGAGCCCGACCAAGCCGTAGCGCTCGCCCGGCTTTACTGCGCTCGACTTCGGCACCGCGAAAGCAGCTGGCACACCGTCGAGCATGGCAAAAACGATCAGGTGATCCGCGGCGCCACCCAAAACGAAACTTTTGTCGCCGTGCAAAACAAACTCGTTGCCGTCTTTTTTTGCCGAGGTCGCAAAATCGGTAGTGCTCATTTTTGCTTCGGAAAAAGCGATTGCGCCGGTAGGTGGCGTGGTCAAGGCGAAGGGTGCGAGCAGTCGCTGCTGTTGCGCGGCATCGCCGAGCTGAAGCACGGCTTCGATGTAGGACTGGGCCGCGCCGAGTGCGACGGCTGCGCCCGGGTCACCGAAGGCGAGCTCTTCGTGCGCGATGAGCGAGGTGACAAGCGGCGCTGCTTGGCCACCAAGCTCGGTCGGCACGGTGAGAAGATCGAGACCGAGTTCGTGATAGCGTTTGCGGAAGCTCGCGTCGACGCCGGATTTTTCATGCGCGCGCTGCTTTGAGCGTAAATCGGCGGCAAAGCGACGCACGGTTTCTTGAATCAGCGTCTGCTCTTCTTCGAGCGCAAAAGAGATCATCGGTTAGCCTACCGACACGGCTGCGGGCGGCACCAAGATGTACACATCGCGCGAATCGAGCAGGGTGGTGTCGCTGCCGATCACTTGAATGGTTGCTTTGAAAAACTGCGGCTGATCGGTGCCGGGAATAAAATCGTTGTACGCACGCACGGTGAATTGCAGCGTGGTGCCGGGTTTGACGTCGATAAAGCTGTTGTTGCTGATCGCTTTGGGCCCGTTCAGCGATCCCACTGCGGGAGTTGAGCTCAGCGGCACGATGCCGCGTTGGGTGTCGACCGGAGCGAGAAAATCGGCGGTGGTGTGTTTGGCTGGCAGAGCAATTCCAGGATTCGATTCGTCGGTCATTTTGCCGACCACCTTGGTGGTGTCGTCAAACCCGCCGTATGTGATCAGTTTGCTGATCGCGGCTGCAACCGAAGTACCTAGATTTTGTCCCGATTCGTTGACTTGAAACACCAGCGGGCAGTTGCCCATCGCATCGGGTGGGATGGCGCTGCCATTTTCACCGGTGCAGCACATGCCCAAACCGCAGACGCCGCCAAACGCAGAGGGTGGAACGGAGGTATTGGTCTGTTCGGCCAGCCACACCAACTGGTCGTAGGGCTCGTACTGGCTCGGTGCACCAGTTGCCGGCGCGGCGAAATTGGGGAAGTCAAAGCCGCCACTCTTGGACGCTATGCCGATGACCCTGCCGCCGATCTGCTGCACCGCTTGTAGGGTGGCGAGATGGCCGTGCGCGACTGAGGCGAGGGAAGCAAAACCGGTGTCGGCCGGATCTTCGACGTCGTGCAGCTCCGCGTCGGTGACCAGAACCAAGAGCGGCAGCGCGCCAGAGCGAAAACCCATGCCACCGATGTTGCCGGTGGTCTCGCCAGCGACAGCGCCGGGCGCGGTGCCGTCGTCGAATGCCTCGACAATGTTGTCAGTGCTCGACGGCCTGCAGGTTTGTACCGGCAAGCCGGTGGCGGCGGCCCACAGCGCGTCAAACCCTGGTTCGCTCGAGTCGCCGCCGTTGTTGGCTACCAGGCCGGCGAGCGTGCTTTGCACCGCCGCCAGTCCTTGTCCCTGTACCGTAATCACGCGCTGACTGAGTTGCCAGAGATAGTCACTGCTGTTGCCGTCGGGTTGACAGGGCCAGCTGTCGTAGACAGAAACACCGATCGCCACCGATGGAATTTGTGCTTGCAGCGTTGTCGTGAGCGAGGAGAGCGACTGACTCAAATTGTCGATCTTGGCCGACATCGATCCGGTGGTGTCGATGACGAATGCGATATCGGCCTGCCTGATTTTGGTATCGAACGAAAACACCGCCGAAGCCGGCGAGGTCAGATCTTGGTAGGGCGCGATGAAGAAAAAATCGAGCGGCTGGCCGTTGTCGTCAAGCCGCCTTGGTACCAAAGTCAAAATGGTTTGCCCGACCTGGTTGCCGAGTTTGGCTGAAACGGTGGTGAAGCCGCCGGTCTTATTGGAAGTGAAAGTGTTTTTAGCAAACGTGCCGAGGTCGGCCTTGTCGATCGCAAAGGTTACTTTCGACGTCAGGTCGACGGTGGTGCCGTCGACGTGCGTCCCGGTCGCGGTGAAATCCTGGGTCACCGCTTTTTGGTTGTCGATAAAGAGTACTGGCGAGCCGGGAGTGACATCAATCGAACGCAATGCCGTCGGATCCGAGACTGCGGCGTCGAGATCGACGCGGTTGGTTCGCCGCTTACTCCCGAGGTCGCAGCCCAAAAAAACCAGCAGGCAGAGACTTAGGGACCACTTGGCTTTGAGCAAATCGAACCTCCTGTTTTTTGAAGCCGCTCGCTCATTTTTTCAAAGTTGATTTCTCGCTCGAGCGCTGCGCTGCCCACTCTGCCGCAGAATCGATTTATATACAACATGGGTGTCGCGGGAGCAGGTGGTAGTCTCTCGCCGATGAAGCGAGTCAGACCGGGCGAACGACCAAGCGGGCGCCGAGCGCCAAGGCCGCAGAAGCCTCGAGCTGCTGTGAGGGCGTCTCTGACCACATCGAACCCGTCGCGCGAACCAGTCAAGCGGCGCAGTTTTCCCGTCGTGCCAGTAGTTGCAGCGGCGCTGCCAACCCTCGGTGACTGGCTGTTTGGCACACGTACCGAGGGCGATCGTGATTTGATCGAAGAGTTGTTCTTCACCGACAATAAACTGCGGCCCCATCCGGTGGCACCGGGGTTGGTGGCGACACGATTGTCGAGCGGGCGAGTCGATCCAGGCGAGCTGGCATTTGCGCGTCAAGGATTTCCGGTGGCGGTGCTGCTCCGAGCCGACGGCGATGCCCTCGGGCGCGCCATCGGCAACGAGATTAGCAAGGGCGGTAAGCCACAGCCTTGGGCATTTGATTTGTGGGTTTCAGACAGCGATGAGGGCAATCGTCTTTCTCAGACTGCGACGACACTGGAAAAGCGAGCGCGGTTCGTGGTCGAGCATTTGGCCAAACCGTGGGCTGCGCAACAGCTCGCGTCGGCGCGTGAGGCGTTTGCCAAAGAGGGGATCTACGTTCAGGCCTGTTTGTTTTCGCCCGATCGAATCGCTTTGGGGCTTTTGCCGGCGCATCGCGCGCCGAGCCTAGCGCCGGGAGGCCGGTTGCGCGTGCACATCGATGATGATGCGCCGTCGCGCGCTGCGGCCAAGCTCGCCGAAGCTTTCCTTTGGCTCGGTCGCGCACCCGAGCCGCAAGACGTCTGTGTCGACCTCGGCGCTGCGCCGGGCGGCTGGAGCTACGTGCTGTTACAACATCGCGCCAAAGTCTACGCCGTCGACCGCGGCAAGCTGGCGCCCAATTTGCGCAATCAAAAAAATCTCGAGCACATTCCGGCCGACGCTTTCCATTTCAATCCCGGCGATCCGGTCGACTGGCTGTGCTGCGACATGGCGTGGCGCCCGCTCGAAGTCGCTGGCCTATTGGCGCGCTGGGCCCGCCGCGGCTGGGCGCGCCATTTGATTGTCAATTTCAAATTGCCGATGAAAAAAAAAGCCGAGCATCTGTTTCGCATCCGCGACATTCTCTCCGACGGTGGCTGGAGCAGCCTGCGCGCTCGCCAGCTCTACCACGACCGCGACGAAGTCACGATCGCCGGCGTGCGCATTTAGACTTTTTTCGGCGGTTTATGTGAAAAAATCTGCCAGGCTTTGAGGTGGTCAAACGCGGTCTTGAGTTGGTAGTCGTCGCCAGTCTGCGGCGTCGGCGCCGGCGCCGGATGCTCTTGGTTGGGTAAATGGCCTTCGAGGTCGCGCTCTTTTTGCATCGGCTCGTTGCCGTGCTGCGGCTTGAGCTCGCTCAGCTTCATCTGCTCGACGGTGACGTCGGGAGTGATGCCGTGTTCCTGGATGGAGCGGCCAAGCGGAGTGAAATAGCGCGCAATGGTCAATTTGAGTGCCGAGCCGTCATCGAGTTCAATCACTGTCTGCACACTGCCCTTGCCGAAAGTCTGCGTTCCCAAGATCGCGGCGCGGCCGTGATCTTGCAGCGCTCCGGCGACGATTTCAGAGGCCGAAGCCGAGCCGCCGTTGACCAGTACGATCATCGGAAAACCAGAATGCGTTCCGCGTGGATGGGCGTTCTCCTCGTCGAGCACATGGCCCTCGCGCCCCTCGGTGCGGACAATCAATCCCGATTCGAGAAATTCGTCGGCCACCCGCACTGCCTGATCGAGCAGGCCGCCGGGATTGTTGCGCAGATCGAGCACCAGGCCTTGCAAGTGGCCACCGGCCTCTTTTTCGAGGCGATTGAGGGCTACGGCGAGATCGTCGTCCGCCTTTTCGGTAAATTGCTTGAGCCGCAGATAGCCGTAGCCGGGCGCTAAAAACCTCCCTTGGACGTTGTCGATCTTGATGATCTCTCGGGTGAGCACGAAGTCGCGCTCATGAAATCCCTGCGCGCCCGGCCGCTCAATGGTGAGTTTTATCTGTCCGCCGACGCCTGGACCGCGCCCGCGCATGTGCGCGATGGCTTCATCCATGTGCAAATTGCGGGTCGGTTTGCCATCGATGCGGACGATCTGATCGCCGGTGGTGAGCCCGGCGCGCGCCGCCGGGGTGCCGTCGAGCGCCGACATAATGGTGAGCAGGCTGTCGTGTGAGCCGTCGGCGGCGGGCCGCATCTCGACTTCGATGCCGACACCGCCAAATTCGCCTTCGGTGTCGATTTTCATTTCGCGGTACTGCTCGGGGCGCAAGAAACTCGAATGGGGGTCGAGCGTTTCCAGCATGCCGCGCACTGCGCCGTAGATCAGTTCGTCGTGGTCGACCGGATCGACGTAGTTGTTCTCGACGTACGACAGCACGCGGGTCAGCACGTTGAGCTTGTGGTACGGACTGTATTTTTGCGGCAATGCGCGCGCGACGCTGATGGTGAAGAGCACCGCCAATGCGGACAGCAGACACGACGAGATCACGAACGCAGTGGAATGGCGCTTGGACATCAAGACCCCTCAAGCGTTAAAGATAGCGGAAACCCAGCCGGCGGCCAGCCGCAGAACTATTCGTCGTCGTCGTGATGTTCGTCGGCCGCTTTGGGCTGTTTCTTGAAAACGTTCTTGAACCAGTTGCCGATGCCCTCTTTTTTCTCTCCCAGTTTGGTGAGCAGGGCATCGACTTCGCCGGCGTCGAAAAAGATGCCGTTGCAGCTCGAGCAGCGGTCGATGAGAATGGTCTCGTAGGGCTCCTCGACAAGTCTAGCGCCGCATTTCGGGCAACGCATCTTGTGCGCCGAAATCAGTTCGCGTTCGAGCGCGGTGATGCGCGCTCGCGCCGAGTCGAGCTCCTTGTTCTTGGCGGTCAGTGCCATTTGCTCGGCACTGAGCGAGGCTGGACGCGTCGGCATCGACGGCGCCGCCGGTTTGGCCATCGGTCTTGCGGCTGGCTTGGCGGCAGGCTTTTTTGCGACCGGCTTGGACTTGGCTTTTGCGGGCTTCTTCGGGGCTTTTTTGGCCATCTGGTCTCTCCTTGGCTCTCCGACGGAGACTTTATCACTGCTCGTCGGGGAACGCCATTTTTTTGCCACTATTTTATTCAAAATGAGCTGCACAGCGGCCCATCCTTGGTGCAGCGTTGTTCCGTCCCACAGCGCCGGAACACTGGTGCCGCCGTGCGCCAGAAAATCGCTGGCAGCGTCGGGAAAGTGGAGGTTACGAAAACGAATTTTGTTGGCGAGCTCAGGCGCGGCTATTTCACGTCGAGCACGCGCCGAATCAACGTCCCCGAGACGGTGGAAGAGTTCGGCCCTCAAGGTTGCAAAACACGTTCAAGGCCGAGCAGCAGCCCGAGTACGAGCGCGACGAAGCCTTGGCAGAGCAAGAGCGGCAACAGCGCATGAACATCGGCAGTGTAGACGCTGGCCTGGGTCATCACCGAAAACAGCGGCCCCGCCAGCGACGCCACCAGCGCGAGGGTGAGTGCACGTAACAGCATCCGCGGTGGCTGGGGTAAAAGTGCGGCGACGAGCGCCACCATCGCCAGGCCGATCTGCGCGCCGGCCAGCAATTGCGCAACAATGATCGCGGTCGATGAGGGCGCGCCACGGAAAAATTCGTGCAGCACCGCGCGCGGCAAAATCACCATCAACAGCGACGGCGCACCGATCAGCAATGCATAGGCCCCGAGGACGACTCGTTCTATTTTGTGAATCAACCGCAGCGATCCGGTCATTCGGCTCCTTTTTTTTGGCCGGGTCGAGCATTCCACAAAAACGAGATCAAAAGCGCACCCAAAAATGCGAATGGCAGCGGCGCCAGCGGCCAGATGTCGTATTCAATGCCGGGATGGGCGCGATCTTTGTAGTGATCGAGTAGTTGCCCCATGCTGCGCCCGACGATCGCTCCAGCCAAATATTGCGCGCCATCGAAGAGGCCGGCCGCGGTGGCGACGGCTTTGCGGCCGCCAAAATCCATCGATGCGGCGCCGCCCACCATCGAGTGGCTTGACTGAATAAAAAACGAGATCAGCGCGAGTGCGCAGGCGCCGGCCCAAGCGTGGTGCAGCGTTTGCGAAAGCAACAATAGGCCGCAGGCCTGACCGGCAAAGCCAAAGAAAATCACCGGCGCGCGTCGTGAACCGAAAATTCGATCGGAGGCGTTGCCGGCACACAGGCCGCCGAGGATGGCGAGTGTCGGCATCGCAAACGAAGCGAATTGAAACGCGCCGCCGGCGTGGTGGTCAAACACGGTGGCAAAATATTTTGCCCACCAGTGGTCGACGCTGTTGCGCACCATGCCGATGCACATCGACGACAAAGCGATCAGCCACATCGTCGGCCGGGCAAAAACTTTCTTGAGCACGAACCCCAGGCTGGCGGGTGCTGCCTGTTCTTCGGCGGTTTCGTCGCCGGTGTCGAGACTGGGAAAGCCGGCGTCGCTGGGAGAATTTTCGACCCAGGCGCGGTTGGCAAACCACATCCCCACCAAAATTCCGGCCGGTATCCAGAAGCAGTACTGCCAGGGCAAAAACCTGAGAATGAACGGCGACATCGCGAACGCCAGCCAGCGGCCGCCTTGGATCATGGCGCCGAAAATTCCAGCGAACGAGCCGCGCTCGCGCACCGCAAACCACGCGGCGTTGATTTTGACAATCGAAAGTGCGCCGAACGATTGAAAGTAATGATTGGCGGCCCAAATCGCCGCCATTGTCGCCAGCGCTGTCGAGCCGGTCATGCCATCGGCGAGCTCGGCCGCCTGCACGACGGTGCCGTGTGCCAGTTTCGCCGGATGAATCAAAAAGAGATGACAAAGTCCAAACAACAGATTGAAAACCGCCGCCCCTGCCGACCCAATCAGAATCGCACGCTTGCCCCCCAAGCGATCGGCGAGTGGCCCATTGAAAAAAACTGACAGTCCATAGACCAGCGTGCCCCACGAGACGACGGTGCCGTACTGGGTGTTGGACCAGCCGAAAGCGTCGGAAATGGTGGCGGCAATCGCTGACAGGTTGTAGCGCGACATGTAAAAAAAGCCGTACATCAGCCCCAAAAAGAGCCAGTTTTGTACGCGTCGACGGGTAAAGCCGTCGCTCGACGGTGTGGCGGAGCCGTTCATTGCGCCCGGCTTTTAACACACCTAGCCCGGCGGCCAAAGCAAGTTCGCCAGTTCGCCAGTATTCGGCAGTATAGTGAATCGGTGCCAGCCGATTTTCAACCGGTGGAACGATTGCTGCGCGAGGCGGCCTCCAAGGTTGCGCCGGCGCTGCAAGCAGTGGTCGTCGACGATTTCTCTGAGAGCTTTGCTCGGGCTGTAGGCGATGCCACTGCCGATACTTGGTTCGATCTGGCATCGCTGACCAAGCCGCTGTGCACGACCACGCTCACCATGCTGCTCTGCGAGCGCGGGCAACTTTTGCTCGACGAGGAGGTTCGAGCCGGGGTGCGCGTCCATCATTTGCTTTCGCATTCGTCGGGGCTGCCGGCGTGGCAGCCGCTCTATCAGCAACTCAATAGCAGCGATCGACGGCGAGAAATGATCGATCTGATTTTGCAAACGCCGCTCGAGTGCGCGCCCGGTGAAAAATCGGTCTACAGCGATCTCGGATTTCTGTTGCTCGGCGATTTTCTCGAGCGGAAAACGAGTAAGCGACTCGATGCGCTGTTTGCCAAAGAGATTGCCGATCCACTCGGGCTCGAGATGCGGTTTGGCCCGATCGAGGCGGCTCTCTGCGCGCCCACTGAAAACGATCTGCGCGGCAGCGTTCACGACGAAAACGCGCAGGCGATGGCCGGTGTCGCTGGCCACGCTGGGCTGTTTGCTCCGGCGCATGCGGTCAGTCGCCTGCTGCGATCGCTGCTGGCATCGTTCGCTGATCGCAAGAGCGACGTGTCGCGTTTGGTTTCACCTGAGACGGTGCGTCGCTTTTTCACACCTTGCAAAGTGCTGCACTCGACCTGGTGCCTGGGCTGGGATCGCCCGTCTCCGATGGGTTCGCAAGCCGGCGATCGCTGGCCCAAAACCGGCGTTGGTCATCTCGGCTTCACCGGCTGCTCGCTCTGGCTCGATCCCGCCCGCGGCCGTGCCGTTGCCCTGCTCAGCAACCGCGTGTGTCCATCGCGCGCCAACAACGAGATCAAAAATTTCCGCCCGCGATTTCATGATGCTGTACTCGCGGCACTCGACTCGCATCTCACGTGAGAAAAAAATCGCGCAAAAAATTTGACCCGGCGCCGCCTCGACGGACAATGGAAAAACTGGAGGTGCCAAGATGGCGCTGTTGGAGTTTGACGATGAGCCGCAAAGTCGTGCCCGTATCAAGGTGATTGGAGTCGGTGGTGGTGGCGGTAATGCCATCAACACCATGATCGATGCCAAACTCGAGGGCGTCGATTTCATCGCTGCCAACACCGACGTGCAGGCACTCGAAGCCAACTTGGCGCCGCTCAAAGTGCCACTCGGCAACAACCTGACCAAAGGGCTCGGCGCCGGCGCCAATCCCGAGGTCGGGCGCAATTCCGCGCTCGAGGACGTCGCTCGCATCACCGAGATGCTGTCGGGCGCTGACATGGTGTTTGTCACCGCCGGCATGGGCGGCGGCACTGGCACAGGTGCGGCGCCAGTGATCGCGCAGGTGGCGCGCGAATGCGGCGCACTCACCGTCGGTGTGGTGACCCGACCCTTCGGGTTTGAGGGCAAGAAACGGCGTCGCCAGGCCGACGAAGGCATCGCCATGCTGCAGAACGCGGTCGACACGCTGATCACCATTCCCAATGACCGACTGCTTTCGATTTCGAGCCAGAAGACCACCATGCTCGACGCGTTTCGGCGCGCCGACGACGTGCTCTTGCACGCGGTGCAGGGCATCAGCGATCTCATCACCGTGCCCGGCCTTATCAATGTCGATTTTGCCGACGTGCGCACCATCATGAAAGACATGGGGCGCGCGCTGATGGGCACCGGCCGCGCATCGGGTGATCGGCGTGCCATCGAAGCGGCACAGCAGGCGATTTCGTCGCCGCTGCTCGAAGATATCAGCATCACTGGCGCCACCGGCATTCTCATCAACATCACCGGCGGCCCCGATTTGACCCTGTTTGAAGTCAACGAAGCCTCGTCGCTGATTCAAGAAGCGGCGCATGAAGATGCCAACATTATTTTTGGCTCGGTGATCGATGCCAACCTCACCGATGAAGTGCGCATCACCGTCATCGCCACCGGCTTTGACGCGCCGGCGATCACCATCGAGGAGCCGATTCCGCTCGAACGGAAGCGGGTGCAGATACAAAACAATTACGTTCGAGCCTCGGGCGCAGTGCAAATCCCGATGCCGATGAATGAAATGAAGTCGCAACCACGCGAGTTGCACTTGCGCCAAGATGCGACGCCGCCCGGTGTCAGTCGCGGCGAACGAACGCAGCCGACCGCTCCGCCGCGCCTGCCTTCGGCGCTGGCTGGACTGGAAGACTCGGAGCTCGACATCCCGGCATTTTTGCGAAATCCGCCTCGCCCGGTTGGCAGTTGAGTTAAACTTCCCGCGTGCTGTTTTTAGAGTCTTGGGTCCGGCCGCTGATGGTGGTGCACGCGATCTCTGCTGCGGTGCTGGTCGGCGCCGCCAGTCATCATCTGATTTGGAGTCGCGACTATTTGCGCGGGCGTTTTTCCGCCGTGCAGGCCGAGCAGCGCTTCGCTTTGATCGCGGCGAGCGCGTTTGTGCTGACCTTCTGTCTTGGCGCGCTTTTGTACCCCACTTACAAAGTGCGGGTGCGCGCCGAATATTTCGACCGCCCGGCGGCGATTCAGAGCGAAAGCGAGTTGCGCAAAGCGCAACATCTGGGTGAGGCTGCCTCGCCCGATTCCAGTGTGAGTTTGAGTTCGGTTGGAAGGCTGTTTGACATCAAAGAGCACGCAGTGGCGCTCGGTTGTGCGGCGAGTTTGCTGCTGCTGGCGCTCTCTCGTTTCGCCCATCCGCAGGATCATCCGCTGACCGCGCCGCTCTACGTCGGCCTCTCGGTGTTCGTTTGCGCGACCGTTTGGTTCGGCGCCATCGCCGGGATTGTCACCGCCTCTTATCGCGCGCTTGGAGGCGTGACCTGACCGCGGCGCGGGTCCACCTCGTCGGCGCATCGGCGTTGATCGGATTTGCGCTCGGCTACGCGCTGCCCGGTTGTGCTGGATTGCCGCTCCTGTTTTACGACCCGCTGGCGCGCAGTTTCAGCGTTGCGGTGCGCCCTGGCCCGATTCCGATTGCTTATTACGGCCTGATTGGATACGGCCTGCTCGCGGCGCTGCTGTGTGGCATGACAGCGACGATCGCGACGCGTCTTGAGCGCACCTGTTCGCCGCGTCTGATTGGGCTGTTTTCAGCGTGGACACTGACTGCACTACTGCTGGTGCTGAGTTACTTCGCTTGGAACAACTGGCCGTAAAAAACGCTTGCGTGACGGCGCCCGGTCCGTGAGAATGCGATAAAATTTGTCGCGCCAAGCGCGCGTGAGGAGATGACGAGATGACCATCAAGGCAACCAAGAAGAGCAAGACCGGCAACGCTCACAAAGAGATCCTGATCGTCGGATCGAAAATGAAAGATGTGGTCAAGCAGGCCGGCTTCATGTCGTCGAGCGATCTCATCGAGGCGCTGTCAGAGCGGGTGCGCATCATGCTGATCGATGCTTCCAAGCGCGCCAACAGCAATGACAGGCGCACCGTCCGTCCCTGCGATCTGTAACGCAGCGTGAGATTCATAAACAGCTCTTTGGTGGGAACGTAGCGGGACAGACCTCCGCAGAAGGAGGACTGTCCCATGCAAATGGGTACTATCTGTCCAAGAATGCTAGATATTGTTCCGGTAAATCGTCGAATAACAAACTCCCTTCACACACCGAGCAGAAAAAACGCGGCGGCAACAGCGGCTCGCCTTCGGGGAAGGCCTCTTTGACAGTAATCAGTTGCGGCGACTCGAGATGGCAGCGCTCGCAGGTGTAGGGCGCATAAAACGAGATCACCTCTTGGCCCTCGACCAACGCTGGAATTCTTCCTGCCAGCTGCACAAAGGGGATCGGGCACTCGACCAGCGAGAGGGTACGCGCGTGTTCGAGCGAGCGCACAAATTCGATCCAGCGCTGCACGTTGTCGGAGCGAAAACCGTGAAACGCGCGCAGGTTAAACACCAAATCGCCGCGTAGCACCGACAGCGGCCCGAGGTCGCTGATCGAGCGTAGATAGCCAAACAGGCTGACAATGTGGCGATCGCCGTCGCGCGACAACTGCCACTCAAACGGGCGGCCAGCAATCGCGCCGCGTAAATAATTTTCCAGCGCGCGCTTGACCGCACGATCGATCGACTCAAATTCGAGCGCCACTGCGTAGGAGGGATGATACGACACCTGATCGACGCGCAGCACCCGGCAAGCAATCCGCAGTTCACTCGACAGCCCCGGCAGAGTGAAGCGGACCTCGAGCTCGGTACCAAGCGGCAGCGGGCGCGACGATTTTAACAGCATGCCGCCTTCGGAAAGATCGACTGTGGTGCCGAGATGATCGCCGGGCTTGTCGGGGCGACCAAATACTCGCACTCGGGCGAGGAATCGCTCTTCCTTGCGCAGCCCGAAACCGAGCAGGCGCGCCACCAAAAATTCCACGGTGCCCGGCGGCGCCGGCAGTGCGATCACCTCGTCAAAGGACTGGCTGCGATCGTCGTCTTGGTGGGGGGCGTGATCGGCATCGACCAGCAACACCAAGGGAATGCTTGAGAGCGCGCGGTCGGAGTGGACGAGCGAGGCGACGGAGGCAGCGTCACCATCGGGAAGATCGCGATCGACAAAGCAGAGGTCAGCGCCGTGGCGCATGCGCTCGATCAAATCGCGGGAAGAGCGAACGGTGACCAGGCGAACATCGGAGCGGCGAAAAATTTCCTCGTCGAACAGACGTATCAAATGCGGATTATGCGAAGCGACGATCGTCTTCATCACTGACCGGGGGACCCTCCCGTCCCCCCTCCACGGGCAAAGCCCGTGGAGCCTTCCCCTTGCCGCGCGCTAACCGCGCGAGTTACAGGATGTAATCGAGCTTGACTGGTCAGCATCTATGCGTACCCCCGAATGCTCTCAGTTGTACTGATCCGATCCTACCGCGTTTGCAAGGCAGATTCGAGCGCTTCTCGCATGGCTGAAAGGGGAGCCGGTTTTCCAGTCCAGAGTTCAAAGGCCCGGCCGCCCTGGTAAAGCAGCATGGCGGTGCCGGTGGCGGCGCGCAGCCCGCGAGTGCGCGCTGCGGCAGTCAGCGGTGTTGATCGCCCGACCACCAAATCGACGACTGCGGCGCCGGCGCCAAGCGGCGAGAGATCAAACGGCGCGGTGTCGGAAAGGCCGCGCGACGTGGCGTCGACCAGCAAATCGCAATCGGCAAAACCCGTGCACAGCACAGCATCGCTCCAAGGCTGCACATCGATGGTGTGGCCAGCGACGACGAACGGCGCTGGTGTGCGCGCGACGACGGTGATTTGGTCGATACCATCGATCAGCGCTGCAACGGCTGCGCGCGCCGCGCCGCCCTGGCCGAGCACCACCGCGCGCTTCGGCTGCAGCTGCAACTCCGAAAGCAACATCGCAAAGCCGTGTACATCGGTGTTGCTGCCGAGGCAGCGGCCGTTTTCAAAGGTGAGCGTATTGACGGCGCCTACTTTGGTGGCGAGCGCGTCGGGCTGACACAGCGCCAGGGCCGCGGCCTTGTGCGGAATCGTCACGTTGAGACCGCGCAGACCAAGCGCTTGTGCGCCAGCGATGGCGACAGTGAGATCGTTCGGCTTTACCGCAAACCCAAGATAGACGAAATCGAGCCCAAGCGCAGCGAAACCGGCATTGTGCATCGCCGGCGAAAAACTGTGCTCGACCGGCCAGCCGATCACTCCGCACGCTTTCGTCTTGCTGGTGATCATCGGACGACGACGCGGCCACCGCCCTTGAGCTGGGCCGCCCGCAGCGCTGCTTGGGCGTCGCGCACCAGGCGGGCGAACGACAGTGGCTGACCTGAGCGCGGCTTGCTGATGCCGACCGAGGCGGTCACCGCAGTGTCGCCGCGACGAAAGCGATGGTTGGCGATCGCGTTGGCGATGCGAGTGCCGACCACTTCGGCCCCCGTTTGGTCGGTGTGCGGCAGAAACACCAAAAAGCGATTGTCGCCGTAGCGCACTGGCAGATCGACACCGCGCACCGAAGCACGAATGATCGGCTCACATTCGACCGCGATCCAGTTGGCTTTGGTCACACACTCCTCACCGTCGAGCGCAATCACACAGATCGCGATCGGTCGCTGGTGCCGTTTGGCTTGGCGGATTTCGTGCGACAGCAGGGCTTTGAATAGTTCGACGTGGAGTAGCCGCTTGCGTTCGCTGCCGGCGACGTCGGCCAGTGCCAATTCAGCTCGTCGGCTGCGCTCGCGCCACAGTCGCGCACCCAAAACCGCGTGCAGCGCCATTTGTAGGGTTTCTTCCCGGTAAGGGCGGACGATGTAAGCATCGGCGCCGATCTCGGATGCCACTTCGCCGGGTGCCTCCAGTCGAGCCGACAGCACTGCGCAGAGGGGAATCTCGTGGGCACGTACGGCGGCTTGCAGCGACTCTGGCAGCGGCGCTTCGGCAATTAGCACGTTGGCGTCTGCCACTCGCGCCTCGGCCTCGGCGAGGGTGGAGACGACTCGCACTCGACACCCGAGGGTGAACAGAATTTCTTCGCCGCGTTTTTGCGATGATTCGGTCTCGTCATAGAGCAGCACATCGTGAAGGAAGCTCATGATTTCGGGCTGGCCTCGATTCGTTCCACCTTGCAGTCAAGCGATCCGTGGTGCAGGCGCACGGAGATCGGTTCTCCTACCTGCACGTCTTCTGCGCGATCGATTACTTTGCCCGCCTTAGTTCGCGCGAGCGCATAGCCGCGGGAGAGCACCGACAGCGGCGACAATGCGTCGAGCTTGGCCGCCGCTTGGCCGAGCAGCTGTCGACGCTGGTTGAGCAGCAGCAGTCCCTTGGCGTCGAGCTGTTTCTTCAGTGTGTTCAAGGTTTGTCGATCGCGAGCGATGCGCGCTTGCGGATGGCAGATCGCCAAACGTCGGGTTTGCACATCGAGAGCGCGCCGGTCGATGGCAATGCGTTGCAAGAGGGCGTGCTCGGCGTGCTCCATGTCCGCGTCGAGTCGCTGCCGGGCGCTTGAAAAAATCCGTTCGCCGGCTTGGCGCAAGCGAATTCCCATTTCCTCGTGGCACGACTGCGCGTTGGAAAAAAGTGGCACCACCAATTCGGCCGCTGCCGACGGAGTAGGCGCGCGCAAATCGGCGACAAAATCGGCAATCGTAAAATCGACCTCGTGCCCCACTGCACTGACGATCGGGACCGGCGACCGAGCGATGGCTCGCGCCAGGGTTTCGTCGTTGAAGGGTGCCAAGTCTTCGGCCGATCCGCCGCCCCGGCCAACGATGATTACGTCCACTTCGGGGCGCTGCCACAATCGTTCAAGTGCGTTCAAAATCTCGCGAGGAGCTTGCGCTCCTTGCACCGAACAGGGCGACAGCAAGATGCAGACCCGGCCGCGCCGCGCCGCGATGCGCACCATGTCGCGGATCGCCGCGCCCGTCGGCGAAGTAACGATTCCGACGGTTTTGGGCCAGGCCGGCAGTGGCCGCTTGCGCGCCGAATCAAACAGCCCTTCGGCGAATAGTTTTTGTTTGAGCGCTTCGAATTGCAATTGCAGCGCCCCGAGACCGGCCGGCTCGAGGGTATCGACATAGAGTTGGAACTTGCCCTGCCCTTCGTAGATCGAAAGTTTGCCGCGCGCCCGCACCAGCATTCCGTCGGCAAGATCGCAACGCAGACGCGCCGCCTGGGTGCGGAACAGCACCGCCGGTAGCTGCGCCGCGGCGTCCTTGAGCGTGAAATAAATGTGGCCCGAACGCGGCTGCGACAGATTGGAAATTTCGCCTTCAACGCTGATTTGCGCGTAGCGCGCTTCCAGTGTCCGGCCGGCGGCACGCACCAGCTCACCCACCGAGTAGATCTTGGGGCGCTCCTCCAGCAGTGGAGGCACCAGTGGTGGCACCAGCGTCGACGATGGCGCCGAGGCGAGGCTCGAAAAATCGAGCATCTCTTGGACATCGGTCGATCGGGCTTCAGGCTTGCGCGGCATCGGCAATCGCACTCCCACACTGCGAAGTGGATAGTTTGCCACCGACATCGGCGGTTAGAAGATTTTTTTTCACCACGTGTTCAATGGCGCGGCCGATGTGAGCAGAGGCCGACGACTCGCCCAGATGGTCGAGCAGCATTTTGAGCGAGGCGATCGCCGCAATCGGATTGCAGATGCCTTTGCCCGCGAGGTCGGGCGCTGATCCATGCACCGGCTCGAACAGCGAGCAGCGACCGGGAAAAATGTTGCCCGACGCGGCCATGCCGAGGCCGCCGGAGATCGCGGCACCGAGGTCGGTCAAAATGTCGCCAAACAGATTGCAGGTCACCAGCACGTCGAAGCGCTCGGGCGCGCGCACCATTTCCATCGCCGCGACATCGACATAAAGATGGCTCGCCTCGACGGTGGGATAGTCGCGGGCAACTTCGGCAAAAGTGCGCTGCCACAGACCGTGCGCATAGGTGAGCGCATTGGCCTTGTCGGCCATGCAGACCTTTTTGCGACGACCGTAGGCAGCGACAAACGCCGCGCGCAAAATTCGCTCGACCCCTTTGCGGGTATTGATGTCTTCGTTGATGGCAATTTCATCGCTCGAGTTTTTCTTGAAATTGCCGCCCACTCCAGCGTACAGCCCTTCGGTGTTTTCGCGAAACACCAACAGGTCGATGTCGGCGGGCTGCTTGCCTTTGAGTGGCGTAAAACGCTCATCGAGCAACTTCACCGGGCGCAGATTGATGTACAGGTCGAGGCCGAAGCGCAGGCCGAGCAGAATGTCGCGCGCGTGGATCTGCTCCGGTACACGTTTGTCGCCAAGCGCGCCAAACAAGATCGCTTGAAAACTGTCTCGCAGATCTTCGAGCGCGCCGCTCGGTAAAGTGGTGCCGTCACGCAAGAAACGCTCGGCGCCCCAGTCGAATTCGCTAAGTTCAATCGGCGTTTTCAGTGTGGGTTTGATCGCCTGAAGCACTTTTTTGGCTTCGGCAATGACTTCGGGGCCGACGCCGTCGCCGGCGATGACCGCCACCTGATTGGTTTTGTTCATTGAGCCACCTTCCGGTAAAGCGCTGCGTTTTGCCTGACGGTCATCAGATCGTGCGCGGCTCTTTCCTGTAACACTTTCCATTCGCCGAGCCATGGATCAAGGCCATAGTTACCGTCGCTGCTGCGTTTGGGAGGCAGGTTTGCAAAAGGGGCCTGACGATCGCGATCAAATAATTTGTTTTCTGTCGCCCAGCGCGCAAAAAAATGCGGTGCGTCGGGCTCATCGGCAAAAGGCATCGAAAAAAGCGCGCGCGCCATCTCGGCCTCAGGATACTTGGCAAGTATCAAAGTGCGCATGGTTTTTTGATCGCGAAAGGTCGATTCGATCGACCAGCGAGTTTCCAGATCAAGGCAGCGAAAAAATAGCAGACCATCGCTTTGAGCCACCGCGGTTTGTAGTCCGGCCTGAAACTTCTCCGGCGTATTCAAACGTGGATGACACTCGATGAGCACCAGGCCCAGCGCCAACCAGCAGAGCCGGTACCAACTCAAAGTGGGTCAGCTGAAGAGCGAGTGGCATGTGACGTTGCACCCACAGTTGCAGCTTCAGTTCGCTGTACACAGTCTGCGGCGCCAAGCGGCTCCGCAGCGTGCAAGGTCGACAGGACTTTATCAATATGGCTTTGGAGGATTGGTTCCGAGCCGGGGCGGCGCGTGAATGTTATTTGTATGCTGTTTGTTTGGGCGTCGAATATCTCGACTTGGACCGTTTCCTCGCTGGACGGCTCTCCGATTTGAAAACCGCGCCAGTCGTTCATCTCGAACGAATAGATGGCCATGGTATGCGAAGATACAAGGCCCTTTTTCATCGTTAGAAGAATCGCTATGCGGACGGTATCGCGTGTCGGCGATAGCACCGACAGTTGCATTGGGGTTGCGTTCAGCACCGCTTCTTCGAGGGCAAACTCAGAAGCGGTTGATTGCTGGCCCAAGACCTTGCGCCCATCAGCTTCCACGCGCAACGGATCAAAGGTTGCACCAAAGGTTGCACGCTTGAACAGCATGATGGATCCATGAGAGTGCGACCGGAACCCGATGAACGACTTGACCCCGCGAGCTCCCTCGAGATCTGGCCAAGGAAATTCGAATCCGTAACCGAAACATCCGACTGTCGGGCCACTTCTTGCGGATTCGCGACGAATCTCCCGTCGTTGCGGAAGCAATGACAGTGCAGCTTTGTCGCCTGCCGTTTTCACTAGGGCGCGTTCTACCGAGTACACGAGGTAGATTCGCTGTCCAAAGAAGAGGCCCGTGGCCAGCAAAAGACTTCCCCCGACAGCGACAACGATGATCAAAACGCGTCGTGAGCTGAGCGATTCAGACATGATGGATACTGAATACGGTAGTCGTACGCGCAGTCGCAATCAAGTTCGGTTCGGTCAATGCGCCCACCTTATGGTACATTCTGTGACCAACTTGCCCAGTACTGTCGACGATAGATCGATTTTGCCACTGCGCGATCGGGCGCCCTCACCGGAGGACGAAATCGATTTTCGGCCGCGCCGGCCGCGCAGCCCGATGCTTGCGGTGGTGTGCCTGCTGCTAACCGGACTGCTGCTGTGGAAAATTGCGCCCGATCTGGGTTATGCGGTGTCGTCTACATCGCCGGTGACGCTTGCGACCGCGACCGATTTTCACCGCGATCAATATTCCAGTGCCGCCGGCCTGCCTGACTGGCAAAACGCGCTCTACCTCTATCCTCGCGGCGAAAAAGATCGCTGCTATTTTTTCCGTCTGCTTTCGGGGCAGCCGCTGTGGATTGCAGCCGTCGATCGGCGCGACGACCTGCGCCAGGCCTTCACCGGGCGCCTTTTGCACATTGCCGATCTGCCCTACGCCGAAGACCTGTTTCTGAGCACGCTCAAGCAGCGCCAGTTTTTTCCCTGGCATCCCGGGTCAGCGGCGCCGACCCAAGATCGCAGCGGCCACCCGCTCGAGCTTCGAGCACAACAAGAGATGGTGGTGCAGCTCGGGTTTGACGACGAATTGGTCGCACGCCTGGCGCGCGAGAAATTTCCAACTGTTGAGGACGCGCGTCATGAGCTCGAGGTGCTCGGTTTGTCGCTACCGAAAACGTTGCCGGCAGAACCCGAACATTTTGTTTTTGTCGTCGCTGCGCCCGAAAAAGAGCGCACCGCCATTCTGGGCAAGCTGACCGCTCGCCGCATCGCGTTTGCGCCGCACCAAGAGGAGCGCCGCGGACCGCTCGGTGCTCTGACGCTGCCGCTTGCCGAAGCCAAAGCGGTGCGCGGTGCGTATGTCGAGCGCGCTCTCTCCTTTGCCAAGGACGACTGGGTGCTGGTCGAGGACGAGGCGCCGCGCGACTATTTGTGGGCGCCGATCTTGGCGATATTTCTTTGCGGGTTCATCGTGTTCAA
>JAHFDU010000292.1 GCA_023248835.1 Myxococcales bacterium
AGAGTCAACGCGGATCGATCACGTCAATGTCATTTTCGATCTACTCTAGTTCACGATGCGCTTGAGCGAAGAGATGGTACCGGGCTTGAACTCGATCGGATAGTTGCCGGTAAAACAGGCGTCACAATAGTGCGCGCCGGGGAGCGCCTTGCCGATCTCCGGCGCGCCGCAGAGACTGACCGCTTTCATCATGCCGTCACGCGACAGATAAGCGAGCGAATCGCAGGTGACGTAACGCGCAATCTCTTCGGGCGAGTGCGACGAAGCGATGAGCTCGGATCGCGTCGGCGTGTCGATGCCGTAATAACAGGGATGCGTGGTCGGCGGCGATGAGATGCGAACATGCACCTCCCGCGCTCCGGCGGCGCGGATCATCTTGACGATCTTGCGCGATGTGGTGCCGCGCACGATCGAGTCGTCGACGATGATCACCCGTTTGCCATGCAAGACTTCTTTCACCGCATTCAACTTCAACTTGACGCCAAAGTGGCGGATCGACTGCTGCGGCTCGATGAAGGTGCGCCCGATGTAGTGCGAGCGAATCAAGCCGAAGTCGTAGGGAATGCCACTTTGCCGCGCATAGCCGATCGCTGCTGGCGTTCCCGAATCGGGCACCGGAATCACCACATCGGCGTCGACCGGATGCTCTTCGGCCAACTTGCGACCGAGCAGCTCGCGCACGCGATAGACACTACGCCCGTCGATGTGCGAATCGGGGCGAGCAAAATACACATGTTCGAACACGCAAAAACGGCGCGATGCTTCTGGCCACGGTTTGAACGAGCGCAGCCCTTTGCTGTCGACCACCACCACTTCACCCGGTTCGACCTCGCGGATGAATTCCGCCTCGATCAGATCGAATGCGCAGGTTTCAGAGGCAAAAATAAATGAATCGCGCAGCCGGCCGAGCAACAGAGGGCGGAAACCGTTGGGATCGCGCACTGCGATGAGTTTCGACTCGGCCAAAAACACCAACGAATAGGCGCCATCGACCGAACGCAGTGCATTGACGATTCGCGTTTCAATATCGGGCTCACGCGCCCGTGCCAACAGGTGGACGATCACTTCGGAATCAGTGGTCGACTGAAAAATCGAGCCGTCGATCTCAAGTTTACGTCGCAACTCCGCCGCGTTGACCAGATTGCCATTGTGCGCCACCGCCACCGACCCGTGCGCGTATTCGACGGCGAACGGTTGCGCATTGCGCAGCGACGAATCTCCAGAAGTCGAATAGCGCACATGCCCTATCGACAAATGGCCGGGCAATTCTGCGAGTGCGCCACGCGAAAAAGCGTCGCCGACCAGGCCCACCCGTTTTACTTGGTGGAAGCGATCTCCGTCGGAAGTGACAATCCCGGCCGCCTCTTGGCCACGATGCTGCAGCGCGTGCAGTCCAAGATAGGTAATATTTGCCGCTTCTGGATGCCCGTACACGCCGACGATTCCGCACATGCGAAGTTTGTAACACGCACCAGCCTGCAAGCCGAGTCAAAAATTGGTGACAGCACTTTGAGCAAACCCGGCGAGGATGGCGACGCCACCCGGCTGTAGCTCGAGGTTGGGGGCGTGAAATTGCGCGCGATCTTGATACAGCGGCGCTTTCTGCGAACGGATATTCCATACTGCAGCCCCGTTGTTAAACAGGAATGTCACTCGGTCGTTGCCCGAAACCAATTCACAACGCGCCCGCCCCTGCTCCTCGGTCAGATTCGAAACGGTGCCGCGCCGAAAAGCGGGATGGCCCTTGCGCACCGCAGCTAAATCAAGTGCCGACGAGTCAATAATCATCCCTTGACCTTGGCCAAGCAGTGCGAGCGCCGCCTGTGCGCGTCCGTGCGCGTCGGTGAGGCCTTGGGTCGCAATCACTCGATCAATTTTTTCGCCGGGTTCTTTATGCTCGATCGAAAATGAATGCGTTTGCGGAAATCGCTCCCGCGCTGGCGAAGCCACAACTTGGCCGACCACGCCATCGGCGCAGCTGCGCTCTAGTGCTAATTCAAGCTCCGCGTCGGTGAGGCCCTCGACCAACACCCGCAAACCACGCGCGTGGGCAACTTCGACGAGGTCGATCGCTGAAGCCGCCACAATGACTCCATCGATCCGCAATTCAGCCGCACGACGAATCAGATCTTCGTCGACCACGCGCACAAACATTGGCCGTTCCGGCCATTTTCCAACCACCACTGAGCGACGCAGCACCGCGCCGGGCAGCCGAAGTTCGGCGGTATGACCACCCGGAAAAAGTCCATGCAGATCGCAGCGCAAGATGCTGCCGTGGCGAATGCATCCCTGCGATCGATTGCGCCCGTCGATAAGAAGCTCGGCAGTGTGCGAATGATCTTCGACCACAAACGACCAGGTCGCTTCGGTCGGCTGCGACGAAACCAAGCGCAACGTCGCTCCGTCGGCCTGCCCCAACCCACTGCACAACATTGCGAGCAAGAGAGCGCGCACGCGCGGAAGACTAATGGAATGTTCTGCGGCGGCGCAAGCAAGCAAATGCCGCAAGCACCAGCAGGACGGCCCCGATCGGCGCGCCAGAGCGTCCGGGTGCGAAAGCACATCCACCCTGACTTGCGACTCCACTGTCGTCGTCCGGATTGTCGGTCGGATCTGTGCCCGTGTCCCCATCGGTCACCGGCATTGATGTGGAGGAGCCACCATCTTTTTTCTTGGGCTGTCCACCGTCGGTGCAGCCGCCGGGCGGCTGGCACTTCGCGCCGGGATCGCAGGAGCACTTTGGCGGCGCCACGGCACAAACCCCAGCTTGGCAAGTCTTGCCGCTGTCGCAGTCGGTATCGTCGATGCAGCTCCAGCTCTTGGCCATCGCGTTGTTCGAGGTGGTGACCTTCACCGTTTGTGTTTTTTGATTGCCCGAATTGTCGTATGCGGTGGCGGTCAACGTCCAGCTGCCCGGCGTAAAGATAAGGTCGAACCCTTGGTCGTCCTTAAACGGCGCCTTCCAAACAAAAGGCGGCGCAGTCTTGCTGTAAGTCAACCCACCGCCGACATCAATTTCAACTTTCGAGATGGCGCCGCCCATTTCGGTGGCATGAACCGCCACATCAAATTGGGTGGGAACCGTGGCTTGTTTCTCCGGCGAGAGAAAACTCAAATTGATGTTCGGGCCGGTCAGCATTCCGGTGCTTGCCCCGATGTTGGCCCGCAGTTTGGCGGCCGAGTTCTGAGTCGCGTTACCGTCGCATGAACTCTGGTCTTCCAAGCTCATGTTGGCGTCAACGAATTGGGTCTGGGTATCGCTGCCGCTCGGCTGCATCAGATCCCGATCGTCAGAAATAGTGTGCTCGAGGCCGAACGAATGGCCCGACTCGTGTGCCGCGTCCCGCGCCAAACTGCGCACCGCAGATGACGCGCTGCTGTTCGCTGCGACCTGCGCACTGGTGTCGGAGAAAACGAATGCGATGTTGTCTTCCTGCCGATTGCCGCAATCGAGCGGCGAAATGCCAACGGTGCAGCCAGCGGGCGGGTTACACTGCGAGCCGCCAATCACCTGGTATTTCTGACCACCGACGACGATCATCAGATAACGCCCAGTCAACGGTCGGGTGGTGACCACTTCGACGTTGTAGGGAGCGTAATACTGCTTGTACAGACTGACGACGGCGTTTATCACCGCCGTACGGTTGCCGATGCTCGAGTAAGGTGAGTCGTCAAACGCGGGAATGGTGAGCGAGCGGGAAATCAGGCCGATCTGGCTAACGTTGCTTGCCGAATCATCGCCCCCTTTGGTGAGGGTCACCCCACCGAAATTGAAAAATACCAGGTGCGCGCCGTTGGTGCCATCGCCTTGGGTAAGGCCAATATTGCGCACTCCGACGCCGTTCTGAGTTGTCTCGGGCAGTACATAATCCCGCGTGACGTCAGAGGGAGGCTGGCAGGCGCTAAAAAGCGCCGCGATCGCCAACAGAGACCACCTGCGGTGCAGCATGAGAGCCTCCTTGCCCGGCGCTATAAGCAACCTTTGGGCCGCACGCTCGAAGGGCGGAACTACTTAACACAACTGGTAGAAAAAGATAGTCTCCGCAGAGGCAATCGAATCAGCCACCGCAGGGTGACGCAGCCTCGTAGCGCAACGCGCCGGCAACTCCAGTAGCCGGGTAGAGTCGAAGGCCATGAACCTGTAACTTGTTCAGTTGTTAAGACCGTCCCCGCTTACGGAATGCCGCACTTCTTGGTCGTGCTCAGGCAAATGCCGACGCAGCAGGGATCGCCATCGACGCTGCAGGTCACGCCGTCTGGCACGCAGCTGCCACCATCGGGTGGGCCCGGGCCCAGCACTGCGGTGGTCCATTGCGCAGTGTGGTTATGCGCGGTGGCATCTTGCCCTGGCAGCCAGAACGCCGGAAAGGAGGGATCTCCCGCACTCAGCCCTTCCGCCACCGACAAATTGATCGCTGCCATCCAGATCTGCGGCTGGTTGCACCGCGGCGACAACGGATCGAGGTGATCACCCATCGGATTTTCTGGCGTGTCCGGCGGATAGCAATTGATTTGCGTGGCCATAGCGCCGTGGCCATCGTCTACCGTCGTGCTGTTACGTACGTGCAAGCCATAATCGCGCGTCGATGAAAACGTCACCCACAGCAGGCGCTGCTTACGATACTTCTGCACAAACGGACTCCAGCGCGGCCACGAATTGGTGACATCGCTATCGGTGTTGAGCGAGGCGCAGTCGATCGGTTCCGTGCCTTGTCCTTTGGGCAGCACAAACACCCGCGCTTTCGGATTGTTAAAACTATCGGCGTCGAGATCGGTCGCCTGCATTGCGACGCGATTGAAAACCACAAACTGTCCGTCGGGCGAATAGGAAGGATAGTAATTGTTTTCGCCCATCGAGGTCACCAGCGGCGACGGCTTGCCGAATTGCCCCATCCCCAAATAGGGAATCGTCCACAAGCTGCCAGCGACGATGTGGGTGTCCTCGGCGTGCATGTTCAGCATCGGATCGGGCCCGTCGCCGCTCCATTGCAAGTAGCGTTTCGGAATCACGAACACTACGTTGCTGTCGTCGGGACTCCAGTCGGGCTGAGTGGCGCGCTGACCGATCGCGACAGTGCCCGCGCCCTCGCCGGTGTCGCCGTGGTAAAGCCGAAATTGGCCGGGCGTGTCATTGCCACTGCAGTCGCTCGCAAGGTAGTAGGCGTTGTTGCGCGAAAAAGTTTGAAAACCCGGCGTCTGATAGAGCTGCACCGGATATTTGGTGGTGACATCGAGC
>JAHFDU010000293.1 GCA_023248835.1 Myxococcales bacterium
CGTTTTCTTAAAGGTAAAGTACGAAGAACCGATCCATAGGGCGAATGAAATGCAGCCGTGGTTACACTTGCGGACCGCACTAATAGGCGTGATTCAGATCTCCGTCGCTTCTCCGTCGCTGCGTCCGATCTGTAACTGTCGGCTGTGAGCTGTAGGCTGTCGGCTATTTCGTCGCGGCGATAGTAGCGCAGGCGATGTCGGTGAAAGTACCGGCGGGCGTTGGCGTGTCGCTGCAAGTTTCGTCGCGGCAGACGCGCACCGAGAAGTGCTCTTCCATCTTGTCGCGCGGACTGACGATGGCCGGGCAGCTCGGGTTGTCGACCAGACACCAGCAAGTCGGCGTGACGGAGTACGGCATGGTCGAGCAATCGGCGCAGCGCGAGAGCGATTTGAGTTGGTTGGTGCCATCCGAAAGCGGGGTGACGTCTTCGACGACACAGTCCGGTTTTTTTCGATCGTCGATGGCGGCGCCGAGGCAGCCAGTGCCGATCTTGTCGACGATTAACTGTCCGAGATTTTGCAGTGCCGGCGCATAATCGGTGTTGCAGATCGAGGTCTCTTGGTGCTCTTTGGCGGCGCGCACGACTTGGCTTAGGCGCACGGCTGGATCGCCAGAAAACTTGGTGTCGCTGGCGGCGGTGCAAGAATGCTGCAGCGCCACGGCGCAATTTTTGGAAATAGGCCCGGCGCACTCGACGTAGGGAGTGCCCGCCGTGGTCTGGGGATTGGAGGTCAGTATCGTCTGCACCACTGCGCCGAGCGATGGCCCGGGTGCAGCGATCGACGCGAGAATGACGTCGTCGGGGTTGTCCTTGATGCCGCCTTGTAAACGAGCCTTGGTGAAATAGTTGATGTAGCGGCTGACGTCGAACAGTTTGCCCGGGCCGGCCTCGTTCAGGTTGGGCGCGGCGACGCACATCGCGAGCGGTCCCATCGAACTGCCGTACGGAGGCGGCGCGGCTGGATCACCACAGGTGAGGCCGTAGTGGGTGCAGCGGTATGAATCGGACGCGCCGTACTCGTTGATCTTGAACGGGTCGAACAGATCGGTCGTCGGTGGCGCCGAGCAGTCGTCTTCGTCGGTGACAAATACCACCACCAGCAGCGCTTCAGAGCGTAAGAAGCCGGTGTTCTCGACAATTGGATCGCGCCGCAGCGCTTTGTAAGCCGACTCGAGCTGATGCTCCATGCCGCAGCCATCGTTGCCGACCGAAGCCATGCAGCCGAATGTTTGTGGCAGGTCCTGACCGGCGGGTAGGTTGTTTTTACTGTGAATCTGGTCGTAGTCGATGTAGCGCGCCGGCTTTGCGGTCGAGGTATCAGCGCCGAGATCGCCGCACGACAGGGCCGCGGCGACTCCTTTGGCTTGTAGGCGACCGCCGTCGCCACCGACCACCTTGCAGTTGCTGCCCAGTGGCTTGGGCCCGGCGCCAAGATCGGAGGTGACCACGCCAATGTGGTACCAGGCGGGATGGCCGCTGGCGTTGAATTCGTCGAGCACCTTGATGAGTTCAGGAAATTTGGACTTGAGCGCCTCTTGCTTCGGCGTCATCGAAGGGGAGTTGTCGACCATAAACAGCAAGTCGACGTGGTTTTTCACGTTTTGATCGACGTGCGCTCGTGTCTCCTGGGTGACGATCACCGCCGGTGGCGCCACCGGCGGATTGAGACACCCGCCACCGATCATTGCAAAAGCCCACAAGCTGCCTCTGCGCATGATTGCTCCTTGAGGAACGCAAATCCCCATACTGTATTCTAATCCGGACCGAAGGGATATTCAAGTTCGCGGATAATTGTAATCGATCAGGCAATTCTTATCGCCCAAATTCGGAATTTGTTGCAACCTGCGAATGATGCTACGAATAACATAGGAGAAATCTGAACATAGGAGAAATCTGATTTGGCAGCGGCAACCGCCAAGAGCGTTGAAACCAAGGGCAAACCGTCCTCGCACCGGGCCGATGGCGTGCTGCGCCAGATTCTCGTCGTCGACGACGAGGAGGCGATGCGGCACATGCTGATGCTGCTGCTCAAGCGTGAGGGCTATGAAGCCACCGCGGTGGCCTCGGGGGAAGCCGCGCTCGCTGAGCTCGGGCAAAAGCGGTACGACGTCGTGCTCTCCGACATCCGCATGCCCAAGCTGGGTGGCCTCGATCTGGTCGACGAAATCCACCGTCGCGACATCAAAACCACAGTGATTCTGATGTCGGCGTTCGGTTCGGTCGATGTCGCCATCGAAGCGATGAAGCGCGGCGCTTACGACTATGTCTCCAAACCGTTCCGCCCCGACGAGGTGGTGCTGGTGCTCAAGAAGGCGGAAGAGCGCGAGCGACTGTTTCGCGAAAACGCGTCGCTAAAAATGGCGCTGGCCGAGCGCCAGCGCATGCAAGCGAGTGGACCGGGCGCGATTTTGTCGAGCAGTCGGCCGATGCAGGAGATCTTGCGTACCATCACTAAGATCGCCGAGTACAAGACGACTGTGCTTATCACCGGCGAGTCCGGCACCGGCAAGGAGTTGGTGGCGCGCGCCATCCACCAGGAGTCGCCGCGCGCCCAGGCGCCGTTTGTTGCGGTCAACTGCGGCGCGATTCCAGAGTCGCTCATCGAAAGTGAACTCTTCGGCCACAAAAAAGGCGCGTTTACCGACGCCATCCGCGACAAGACGGGACTGTTTCAGGAAGCCTCAGGTGGAACGCTGTTTCTCGACGAGATCGGTGAACTTCCGCTCGCGCTTCAAGTAAAACTTTTGCGCGTGTTGCAAGAGCACATGGTGCGGCCGGTCGGTGGCGAAAACGACGAGCCGATCGATGTCCGACTGGTGACGGCGACGATGCGCGACTTGCCGGCTGAGGTGGCAGCCGGGCGTTTTCGCGAAGATCTTTTTTATCGGCTCAATGTCATTGCGCTGCACTTGCCGCCGCTGCGCGATCGACGTGACGACATTCCGATCTTGGTCGAACATTTCTTGGCGCGCACCAATCGCAAGTTGGGACTCGCGGTGAGCGGTGTGACTGCGGAAGCGATGAAATTGCTCCTGCACTATGCCTGGCCGGGCAATGTGCGCGAGCTCGAGAATACAGTCGAGCGTGCGATCGTGCTGTGTGAGGGCGACGAGATCGGCCGTCGTGACCTTTACGATCGAATACTAGCGGGAGAAGATCGGATTCGTCGCACCTTGCAGTCGGGGGAGCTGTCGATCAAGAAAACCACTCGAGTGGTCGAAGAGGAGCTGATTCGGCGGGCTTTAAAAGAGACCGGCGGAAATCGTACTAACGCCGCGAAAATACTAGAGATTAGCCATCGGGCGCTGCTCTATAAGATGAAAGAATTCGGCCTTACCGACCTATAATTGGGCAAAAATTTGACGGATAGATACAAGGTGGTAGCATGTAGGACATGGTGAGAGAGAAAACTACTTAATTATGTGTCTTTTTATAATCTCTTGACGACAAGGAGGCACCATCCCATCATGTTTCTTATCGCTGTAACCGACTTTGAACAGCGACGAAGGGCCATCGATGGAAGCGCACAAGAACGAAGCGATAAAAATTCTCGAAAGCAAAAACGCGAATGTTGATTCGTCCGCGCTTGATGCTCGCGAGGAAAATAAAAAGGAGGCGACCAAGAACGGCAGCGTTCATCGCGTTCGCGACAAAATAAAAAACTCGGTCCGCAAATTGCGGATGGAGAAGATGGTTAGCAAAGCCGAGCTGGCGAGAAGGGCCGGCGTTTCCACCCTGACCATCGATCGCGTCGAACGCGGCATGAGCTGTCGGATGGACACCAAGCGGAAGATTCTTGAGGCACTCGGGCTCAAGCCGCAAGATCGTGTCCTGGTTTTTGGCGACTCCGAAGAGGACTAGGGCGCGCGACCACTTTCGGCCGCGCTCTCGGAAAGAGCAGGCGCGGCGATGGCAAGAAATTGTATTGGCCTCGACCTCGGCTCGCACGCGGTCAAGGTGACGCAAATCAAAAAAGGCCGCGGCGGCTTTCAGCTGCTCAAATATGGCATTGAGCCAGTTCCTCCCGACACCATTGTAGATGGCGCGATTCTGACCCACTCCGCGGTGTCGGATGCGGTGCGCGCGCTTTTTGACAGACTCGAGATCAAACAAAAGGAAGTGGCGTTGGCGATTTCGGGCAACGCGCTCATCATCAAAAAAATCCAAGTTCCGGCGATGACCGCCGACGAACTCGAAGAGCAGGTGCCGTGGGAAGCCGAGCACCACATTCCGTTTAACAAGAACGACGTCGAGATTGATTACCAAGTGCTGGGCGCGCCCAATGCGCAGGGGCAAGTCGAACTGTTGTTGGTGGCGGCAAAAAAAGAGGTGATTGCCGATTACGCCTCGGTGGCGCGCGAAGCCGAGCTCAAGCCAATGGTGGTCGATGTCGCCGCCTTTGCCGTGCAAAATGGTTTTGAAGCGGCTTATGGGGCAACCCAGGACGTGGTCGCGCTGATCAATGTCGGCGCCTCGATTTCGACCATCAACATCATTGTCGGTGGCATGAGCGCGTTTACCCGCGATGTCGCTACCGGCGGCAACACTTTTTCGGACGACATCAAGCGCCACCTCGCGCTGTCGAGCGAAGAGGCGGAATCGATGAAAGTGGCGTTCACCGAAGGCAGCCATGTGCCGGACGTCGAACGCGTGCTGGCGGCGGCCAGTCAGCTAATGGCGGGAGAATTTCAGAAGTCGATCGATTTTTTTCTCTCGTCGCATCCCGAATCGAGTTTGTCCAAGATCTATTTGTCTGGCGGTTCCGCGCGCATTCCGCCGCTCAATGCTGCGATTGAACAGCGCGCCCATGTGCCAGTGGAAGTGATGGATCCGTTTCGCGGCATGCAAGCGGCGGCGGAGATTGAGCCCGATTTTTTGCGCGTGCACGGCGCGCAGGGCGTGATTTCGCTCGGATTGGCGCTGCGCAGCCCAGGAGATAAATTTGATTAACCGTTTGCAATTCGCGCGGGAATCGCGCGGCGGGGGGGAGGCTCACGCGGCTTTGCCGCGGGAGGGGGTTCGGCCCGAGCCGGCGCGAATGCGCCGAGCGCGAGGGCGAACGGAACGTCCCCCTATTGAGGTTAAATTTGATTAAGATCAACTTACTGCCGATCAAGGCGGCCAAGCGGCGCGAGCAGGGTCAGCTCCAGATCTTGGTCGGTGCGGTGGCGTTGACGTTGACCATTTTGGGCCTGCTGGCGTTCAATTTTATCGAGGAAGCGGACCTCAATC
>JAHFDU010000015.1 GCA_023248835.1 Myxococcales bacterium
GAAATGCGGTGGCAAGAGGGCAGCGCTTTTTTGCAGTTTCGATTTCTGGGCTTTGCGCGCAATTGCTTCGCCGAGGCTGTCGAGTGCAAACGTGGTGGTGAAGAAAATTCTGGTGGCGCCGCCCGGCTTGTAGAACGGATTGCGGTTGCCGTCCGACGCAACCATTGGACCGTAGCAGTAATAGCCGAGGCTGAACGACAACCAATCGACGGCGTCGTAGTCGACGCTGGCATAAAACCAACCCGACTGACGGAAACGAGTGTCATCGCTGCGGTGCGGCACCGGTGTGACTCTCCCGTCGCTGCTCGAGAGCGTGGCATCGGGCACCGGATAGGCCCAATTGTCGATCACGGTGTAACTCAAATTAAGACTCAGCGCTTTGACTTTGGGCGGGCTGTAGCTGGCCGAGACACCGGCGATCAGCGTTCCTTGCACGTTCATCGGCCCGACCTCTTGAAAACACTGCTGCGAGGCGAAGTCGAGCGTGGTGCAGTTGTAAGGGTTCAATGTCCCCGGAGACGTGTACTGCACCAGATTGTACGAGGCCGACATACTCAGACCGAGATCAAAAGTGCCCGCTTTCTTGGTTTCAAACGGACGGCGAAATCCCACCGACGGCCCAAGTTTGGCAACTGAAGTCGCCGCCCGGGCTTCGCGCGAAATCCCCCACACCGCGTTGGCAGCGACGGTGGTTTGAATGCCCCAGAACCGCGGCAGTTCGTAGGCCAGGCTGGTCCAAAGATCGCCCCATTGCGCTTCGCGGATACGGGTGGTTTCGGCGCCGCCATTTAGCCATTCGATGGTCAGATCGGTGCGCAGTCGCAGTGACAGTTTGGGCGTGATGTAAAAGCGCGGACGCAGCGACATCCACCACTGATAACTCGGCACTCGGCTGAGCTGCACGTCGGGAAACGTCTCGGGCGTGATCGATTGATCAAAAAGAAACAGGCTGCCCTTGAAGCGCCCAGCGATCCTGGCAATCTTGTCCGGCGCTTTTTCCGCCGCAGTGGATACTTCGGCATTGTACGCGTTGGCGTGCGCCAAGGTTGGCAACAACACCAACGCGACCAGACTGTGTTTGAAACCTCGCATCAGTCAGCCTCCCGCTCAGGCTGAGTGAAGCGGAGCGTAGTCGAAGCACAGTTCATTTATTCCGTCTTCGACAAGCCGTGGCCAAAGGTTTGGGTCAAGTCGCGCATCACGTTGAGAAGATCCAAGTACTTCTTCTCTTGGGTCTCGATCAGTGCGGCGGCGGCCATGTCGGTGTCGGTGATGGCCTTTTGCCTGATTGTCTCCATGTCATTGATGTGCAGAATCATACGCGCTGCGACGCCCGCTTCCTTAGCGATCGGCGCCGAGGCGTGTACATATTCCGAGCAGCCGACGCTTTCGCCGGGCTCGCCGACGCCGCAACCGATGTGCAGTGCACGATAAGTCTGCCCCGACCATGGATCGGTGAACGCGACGGTACGCTCTTTGGGCACGTCGACCGACTCGACGCCGCCGTCGATCCACAAACGAGCGTGGTCCATATAGGTTTGATCATACGTCGCCGGAAACTGCGCTACGGTGGTGACCGCTGCCCACAGCTGGGTGGTGAAGTGAGCTTCCGGATCAAGCAGCGCGTTGCTGTTGTCGAGGATGCGGTTCTGATCGGCCGATGACTGGGTGATGTCGAGCACGTGTAGGCGCTGAATGCTGGCTTTGTCATAAGAATAAATCGGCGCAAAGTCGCCGTAGTCCTCCGCCAAAATGCCGCCGAAAAGTCGGGTCATTTTGTCGGGGAACATGGTGTAGAAGCTGAGCTGGAAGGTGCGCAAGTCGACGGGCGTCGAGCGAGTGAGCAGCAGCAGCTCCGGATCGGTCATCACCTGCAGCGCCGCGGTCTTGTCAAAATAGGTGCCGGCGCGATCGAGCTGTTCATACCACCAAAAACCGGCTTCGTTTTTCCAAGACGACTCGAACGCTCGTCCCTCGTTGATTGGAATGTTGACGCCGCCTCCATACTCATTTGAAAGCAGGTGCGTCGTTCCGTCGAACTGGGTGACATCATTGTGGCCGCCGATTTCTGGCATGGTGACAAGCGCTGTCATTGCGTCTGCGGTCACCGCCATCGCGGCTTTGTTGACCACTCCGCCGAATCGCTTCGGGTCGGTCATGTAGCCGGCAAAGTCGTACTGCGAACTGCCGGCGAAGATGTCTTGCCACCTGAGCAGATCGAAGGCTTCAATTTGCATCGTTTGATGCATCTGATTGAGGTACCTGCTCCACAGCCGTTTGACGTATTTCTGGGTGCTAAAACCGGTGCGCAGCCGAGCGTAGCTGTTGACAAAGTAGTAGTCGAGAAGGTGGGATGCGACATAGTGAAAAGACTCGTAGGCGTCACCACCATTGTCGTATCTCTGATCTTGCCACACCAGGCCGGCGCGCTCGTCGCTGTCAAAGCGATAGGGCACCAGAATGTGATTGTCCTTGGTGGCGTTGGTAAAGTTCGGCGGGCCCCAGGCCGGGACCGAGGTTGATTTGGTCTCGCGCAAAAATACGTTGTAGCGATTCTCGTCGCCGATTTTCGGCGTGCCGTCGGAATTGGCGCCGAAAATGGCCGGCAGCTGGGTGTAGTGCACGCCTTTTAGTCCTTGGCGCAGGTCGAGCGAGGTCGACAATCCGTAGCCCGCAGTTTGCGATCCGTACACCAGCGCGCCGCTGACGTCCTTCACCGTCTTGAACGCTTCGGCCATATTGACGTAGCCGTTTTTGACGAACGCGACATCGTAGCGACCAATGCCGTGCGCGTCTTCGTTGAGGCCCTTGTAGTCCATCACCGAGGAGTAGGCGTACTCATCCACGCGTCCATCAATTTCCGCTTTGGAATAAAAGCCCTCACCGTCGGCGACATACTCATAGCGCGGACGCAGTCCGTGATCGCCCTTCTTGTCCGGGTGTCCCTGCAAGCGGTATTTCCAATAGTTCGGGTGATAGTTGACGGCATCGGCCGAGGCGGTGAAATTGTGCCGCTGCCCGATCGAATGGCCGAGTTCGTGCGCCAGCACGCCGTGATGAATAAACTGCGCCGCGTACTGCTGCATCAGCGGGTAGTTGATTTTTTGTTTCTTCGTCGCCTGATCGATTATCAGGTTTCCGTTGTTGTCGCGGAGCTTGAAATCCCAAGCAGAGCCGGTCGGTACGCCGTGCGCATCGGGCACACCGCCGAAAGCTACGTCCGAGTCGACGGAATTGTTGGGATCGATCGGCGCGCCATCTTTGAGTCGCTGCGCCAGTCCGAGCAGCAGGTCGTCGGCAAAACCGGCCTCCATGCCGCACTGATAGGCGGAGAGCTTTTGACGCAAACGGTCGAGCACGCGCTGCACTTCGCGGCTCTGGCGGCGCAGCGGCGAGGCGGCGTCGAGCGTGGTCTTGAGCACTGCGCTGTCGTCTGGCATCGAGGTCGGCGCCAGCCGCGCCTGCTCGGCGTTCATCAATCGTCCTTCGAGCGAAGTTCCGCGCAGCGAGAACAGCCGCTGCGCCCCGGCATTGTTGCCGTCACCGAGCACGCGCCCTTGGGCGAGCCGCGCCTCGGACAGCGCAATCGCTCCTGGATTCTGCCCGTCTCGCACCATCGGCATGCCGATCTGGAAACCCGACGGGTTGGGCAATTTGAGTCGCGCAAGTCCGTCGGGCGCCTTGGCGATTTTTGTGAGGCCGCCGTTTTCAAATGGCTTGTCGAGAATTTCGTAACTCGGGCCCTTGCCACTTCCAACCCGCTCCATCGCCGACACCAGATCGGCGCCGCCAGCGAACTGGTCGGCTGTCAGATCGCCATTGAGCAGCTGCACCAGCTCGATCAAATAGTTGGCGTAATAGTCAGTGATGGTCTGCCACACTGCGCCGCGGCCTACCACCATTTCGCCGGTGTCGGGGTCGGCGGCGATGTTAGCCAGCCCCCAGTAGCCCTGGTTGTCTTGGTCGGTGATCGCGGCCATCATGTTGTAGCGTAAGTCGCCGAGCCGCGCGCTGGTGCCCTGCGGACCGCATGCGGCCAAGTCCCAACCTTTGCCGTGTGCTACGTCCACTTCCTCTTGCTTGTGTTGCCCCGGGCCCGACGCGGTGCCCCACACCGGACTGTGGCAGCCGACGAAAATGAACTGCGCATCGCTGCCCAGTTTCGGATCGAGCCCAGTGATTGCCGGCTGGTTGCACGGGTTGCTTCCGGAGGGCTTGGTCGGGTCGATGTTGTTGGCAATTTCGCATTCGCGCCTTCGCGCCGCCGTCACCGATTCGACAAATGCGCCGTTCCACTCCGACACGATCGACTCGGTCACCGGCTGCATGTATTCGGGGTAATTGACCGACTCAAAGTAGGTGATGGGGCGTACTTGACGTTGCCGAAGCGGCATCAGGCACAGTCCCTTGTTGTCGGCGCGGCTGTAGGCGATCGCCAAATCGCAAGTCGACTGCGGGTCGATGTGGGCGCAGTCAGCGTCGTTCGAGCAGCGGCTGTAGTGCTCGCCGCAAGTCTTCGAAGCCTTATCGCAAACAGCAGTTTTAGAAATTCCGCCGCTGTCCCCGACCTGACGGCAATCGTCGTCGGTGGTGCATTTGGGATCGTGCGAATCGAAAACGATTTTGCCGCCGCTGTCACGCACCGGCTCGCACAGACGGCTGCCGTCTGCTGCGCTAATCGCAGTATAGATCGGGTTGCCGTCCGGATCTCGGTCGTTGGTCGAGTTAGTGTAGAGGATGTGGCCGTCGGCGTCCTTGGCCGGGCCCATCACCGGCAAACCGTTGATGTCGACGATGATGTTGCCAGCCCCGTCTTTTTGCACTTCAAGTTTGGCCACTTTGAGCGGAGCGCAAAGCGGATTGCCATTGCCGTCGGCGACGACAAACCCTTTCCGATCTTTGTACGTACTGGTCTGTGGCGTGCCGTGACCAATCGCCAAACTGTCGCAGAAGCCGCGGGCGAACTCGGCTTTCTGGCTGTTCTCGATGTGGCAAACCTTGCCGCCTGTGCAGTCGCTGTCGCTCTTGCAAGCGGCGCCGGTGGTGTCGCCGGCGTAGATGAGTGCGTGGTGGTGCTGCCACAGGTTGTGGCGCGCCGCATAGTGGATGCGCTGGGTGTCGAGGGTGGCGTGCGCTTTGGCGTCAAAGCCGATGCGCGACGCGTCGAAAAAGCCGAAGCGCTCTTGGTTGAGATGGGCCACGTTCTGCACATTTCCGTTCTTGTCGGGCAGCGGCTCTGTGATCGACGCCGGTTCATAGTCACGGGTTTCATCCTGACGACGGAAGGAGACGCGGAAGGTCACCTGCGCCGGCGCACAATCGGTCGCGCCCTCACCCAGCCAGCACAGTGGAATGCCACCGGGTCCGATGTAGTCATCGCCGCCGTAGAACACCAACTCGGGATGCATGACGGCTTGGTTGACGACGTCGAAATAGTCGAGCCGCTTGCCACCGGCGCCGTCCGAGCTGTAAGAAAAAACCGGCGCGTTGGGGTCATTTGGCGTATTGACGAACACCGGCACTGGCTCGGCCTGGATTTGCCCCGACAGCGGCTGCAGATCCTGCTCGAAGATGACGCTGTTGTAGCCGGTGATGAGATTTTGCGACCAGTCGATTCTCATATATTGACGCTGGTACCAAGGGCGATCGCTGTCATTCTCGACGACGACGTTGAGCTCTTCGCCGGTGGTCGAGTTGTAGTCGCGCCGAATGTCGAAGTGCGAGCTGATTTTATAAGCAGCGACGACGTCGCCAGTTTGCTGGTTTTGTCCAATTCCGGTGCTGCTGTCGGGCGCGTTGCGGACAAACGCGAACGCCTGCCGAGCGACCAGCAAATTCTCGGTCACCTGCCAGCGAATCTTGTCCATTTGGCTATAGGACGTCAGTCCCGTAAATCCGGTGGTGGTGGGCTTGGAGATCAGCGTCGTCTGGGTAAAAAACACCGGCTCTCGCGCAATCAGCGCCGCTGACAAGATTCCCGGAGTCTGCGACTTGTCCGCGCTCAGCTGTTTGTATTGATTGGGAATGACGTCCATCTTGTCGATGTAGTCGGGCTGGACCCGGTTGATCGGGCTCCGCTCTTGTAAACAGCCAGCGACCACGGACAAAGAAACGACAAAAAACAGCTGCTTGAGCATCGGTACTCCTCCCAAATATGTTCCGTTCGTCCTGAGCTGTCTCCGTTCGTCCTGAGCTTGTCGAAGGATGAGCGGGGCGGTAAAAAAAAAAGGACAGGAGGGGAGTGCCCTCCTGTCCTTGGGCAACCCGGTTACAGACCGATCGGAGCGATTCCGTAGCCAAAGATCGAGTGGTACGAACGTACCGCATCGATGGTGTCGCGGTATTGCGACACTGCCGTCTTCTTGGCGTCGCAATTGTCCATGCAGCTCGTTGCCGCTTTGTCGAGCGTAATTGCGGTGGACAGCATGCGGGCCGCGGCATCCACACGATAATTGGTACCCTCGGCAGCTGCGTTTGCTACCGGCGCAACCGACAAAGCCGCATAGGTTTTTCCACTCAGACTATCTTGCCAAACCAAGTATTGCGCGGTGCCGCCCTTGCCTGCGCCCACCGTCTTCACTGGGTCCTTGGTAGCGATCGAGCCGGGCGAGTCGGGATTGGAAAGCAGCGTATCGGACACTGGCGCTTCGCCGTTGCCGACGACAAAGATGCGCGTGTGATCGATAAACGAGTGATCGTAGGTGTTGTTAAACTCGGACAGACCAAACACCGCCGCCCACAGCTGCAGAGTGAAACCAGTCGATGGATCAATCAGAGCACCTTCGCCGCCGGTGCTTTGGACGGTGCCCTTCGGCGCATTAAGTGTCCAACTCGGTTGCACCATGCTCACTTGCATGCCGGTCTTGTCCATCTTGCCAACTTGCGGCGCCAACGAAACGTAGTCGCCCGAGAACAGAGCGCCTAGTTTCTCATGGATCTGGTTCTGGAAGATGGTGATGTAACCAATCGCGAACCGTCGCAGGTCAGTGGAAGTGTCGCGACCGGTAAAGTAGGCGCCGGTGTCGGAGAGCGCTTCAAGTGCCAGGATCTTGTCGAGAAAGTAGCCGATCCGAGTCTGGCACTCTTCCGCCCAGTAATAGCCGCAAGCATCAAAGGCCCAGGTCGAGTCGTTGTACTTGCCATCGCCGAACGCGATGCCGACCTGGCCGGGTTTCAGAGCAGCGTTGGGATCAGCGGACAGTTCGCCGCTCTTTTTCATGTAGCCGATCGGATAGTCGGTCGACTCATCTGCTGGAACAAAGTCAAACACGCCCGGCTCGGGCTTGGTCAGGATGCGGCCAAGTAGATCGAATCCCTCGGAGACCGCAGCGGTAAATGGTCCCCAGTGGTCTTCATCCGAGATGAGATTTGGACTCTGCGACAGCCAGTCGGTAAAGTCGCCACGCAGCAGCGCATACCAGGTGAGCTGGTCGCGCAACGGATCGAGATAGCGGTTGTAGATGCGGTTGAAATAGCCGCTCGAGGTGTGGAAGGTGACGCGGTCGCGCTTGAAGTTGTTAAGGTAGTAGAAATTCTGATAGCGCGACACCAAGTCGGTCGATGACTCATAGAGATCGGCTCCCGAATCGTAACGCACGTTATTGAGGCTGGCGCCGGCAAACTCGTCAGAGGAGAAGTAGTAGGGTACCCGGTATCGGCCCATTTTGTCGACGTCGGTCTGTTGCGTATACCAAGGCAGCTTGGTCTGAGCGGCGAGCTTTGCCCGCTGAGCAAAAATTTCGCTCACGGGCACATCGGCTCGTTTGTAGATGCTCTGCACTTGATCTTTCAGCGTCGCGCCTTTGAACATGCTCGGATACTTGGTGTAGTGCAGCTGATAGTCTGGGTAGGAAAAGGCCGCATTCGAACCGCCGAGCACGCCGAAGGTGAGCTTCTTGTTGGCGGTGTCGACGGCGGTGTCGGTGAACACTTCGACGTAGCCCTGATCGGCATAGGAGAACTTCATCGCCGCTTTGTCATACAGACCAAGACCCATGATGTCGGAGTTGAATTCGGCGCCGTAATCCATCACCGAAGAGTACTCGTACTGGCGGATGCCGCCGAGCTGCTCGCTCACCGAAGTTGCACCGCCTGAGCAATCGATGTAGCGCGGCCGCAGGACGCCGCTCTTGGTGTTGCAATCGCTGCCTGAAAACGGGCGGCTGATGACGCTGCCAGTGGCGGGATTGATGCCGACGTAACGTTGGCTGTCCTTGAGGCCGCCGACGCGCAGATCCCAGTAGTGCGGATCGTAATTGAGCGAGTCGTTCGAGGCGCGGAAATTGTGGCGCAAACCAACGTTGTGCCCCATTTCGTGCAGGGTCACTGCGAGAAAGATGTCCTTGCGCAGCACATCAAAAATGACCTTGGGATCGAGCGACTGGGTCGCTGGATCGGACCCCAGCAGCAACAGCTTCTGGGTCAAGCCCTCGTCGGCGAATTCGGCAAAATCGTAGCCGAAGGCGCGCATCTTGTTGAGGCGTGCCTCTTGCGCATTGCGCAAACGCTTCCAGCGCAATGGCGAGACTTCCATCTTCTGCGCCGCACTCAGCGCCGACCACTCGCCGTGTGGACCGCCAGCGCCACCGAGATTCATCAGTTCCGAATTGATAAGCTTGTCCTCGGCCGGGGTGCCAGCCAGCTTGTCGCGCAGTGCTTGCCCCACATCGGCGCCGCCGTTGCCGAAGATCCCCGACTTCACCATTGCAGCCTGGCGAGCCTTGAACGAAGCCACCATGGTATCGGCAGAGGTCATGTCGATCGGCGCTTCGGGCGCTTGACCCTTGGCCCAATTGAAGTTCATTGCCGCGCCGCGCTTGGCGATGTCGGACTGCTCATAGAGCGGATAGTCCTTCGACTTCGTCGCGTCGTCTCGCACTGCGGTGGCCACGTTGGCACCCGTGGTGAAATCGGACGACTTGATCTTGCCGGCAATCAACAGCAAGAGGTCGCGCGAACGAGCGGTGTAGGTGTCGAGCGCTGCGCCATAGATGTTGGACTGGGCTGAAATCGTCTCGCCGGTTTCAATGTCATACATCGGCGGGCCGAGGCCGAGGGGACCGGCGTCCTGTTCTTGGTTCACCCACATGATGTGTGAGCGACGTGGATCGCCGTGGCGAACGAAATAGATCGGGTTGCCGTCCTTGTCTTTGATAGTCTCGCCGGTTTCGTCGACCAGCGGCTTGATGTTCGACTTGCAAGCGGCGTCGTCGTTTTTCAGATCGACCGGATTGTGGCAGAACACAAACACCTTGGCGTCGTCGGCAAGGTTGTGCTTGACCAGCTTGGCGGCGGCGAGCACTGCCTTGTTCCACTGGCTGACGACTTCGGCGCCGCTGGCAAATAGATCGACCGGAAACTCATCTTTGAGCGCGCCGGTGAGCTCGGTGGTCTTGCCGGTGGCTTTGTCCAGCACCGGCTCCTTCAGCTTGCCCGTCTTGTTGTCGATTACCGGTAGCACTGAGCGCAAGGTCGACTCGGCATAGTAGGGAATGGTGCGCAGTTCGCGGTCGTCGAACGCCAGCGGAACTGGCTTGCCAGCGGCGTCCTTCACCACCAACCCCTGGGCGTCGTGCTGAAACGAGCTCTTCCAGAGATTGAAGCGGGCGATGTGACGCTTTACGCCTGAGTTGGTGATGCCATACTGACGATTGTAAGTGAGACGACGCAGCCCCGGATCCCAAAGGCCGAACATGTCCATCTGCTGGCCATCCCACTTGCGCGGCTCGTACTCGTGCTTAGGCGACACCTTGTTGAACGCATAACGAACCTTGACGATCTGCGGCGCGCAATCTTCGGTGGTGTAATAGAAGAGGCAGCTTGGAATGGTGAGGCTCTCGCCGTCCTCGGTGTACTTGACCGCGTCGGGTGTGAGTACCCACTTGGTGGTGACGTCAAAGTAGTTGGCCTCGCCTTTGGTGAATTCCGCAGTGTCGCCGTCGTCGGCGCGCTCAAGATGGAACGCGTCTTGGCTCTTGGGATCGCTCTCCCAGAAGCTGACCGAGCTCAGCTTGACGCCGTCGTTGAAAAGAAAATTGTAGCTGTTGGCCGATTCCCAATTGCCCTCATTGAGCAAATTCTCCGACCAGTCGACGCGCAGGAACTGGCGCTCGGTCCACGGCCGCTCTTCCGATTCGATGATCTTGTTGGTCTCTTCCCCGGTGGTCGAGTTGTACTCGCGGATGATGTCGAACTGCTTTTCGATCTTCCAGGCCGCAATCGGCTGGCCCTCGTATTCCTGCGGACTCAGCTTGTAAAGGTCCTCTGACCCGGCGATGTGTTCAAACGCGCGCCGAGCATAGAGGGTATTTTCCTGAATTTCGAACTTGATCTTGATCAGCTCCGAAGAGTCGCCCACGTTGGAAAACTGGGTGGTCGGGGGTGCGTCCATCACGGTCTGGACGTGATACCAGATGCCGTCGAGATCGGCCTTCTTCATCACGTTCGGTTGCACGAACGATCGTGGCTGCAGCTCGGTGCTGCAACCTGCGGCTGTCACCAGCGCCAATGCTGCCAAGCCAAACCCAGTTTGCGTCCTCATTGCCTTGCCTCCGCTTTGAAATGAATTGCTCACGTTAATTGCCTCTCTTTACTCTGTTTTTGATGGCGTACGCGAGCTTGTCGATGGTCACGCTGGCGCCAAGGTTGATGGTGGTCAGTGCATCGTAGTTGGTCGAAATGAACGGCTGCCGCGGCGACGTGTTGGCATAGGTCAGCGGCGACGCGGTGATGAGCGAAAGGTCGATGCCCAACCAGTCGAGTGGATGGTAGCCGACGCTGGCCCAGAAAACTTGCGAATCATGGCGTCCGGCACGAATTTCAGAATTGGAGTTGCCCGCCACCGCTGCGCCATTGGCGCAAACGTCGGTGGGACCAACGCCCGGAACGTTCATGATGCAGCCGCCGCTCGGGCTGTAGGTCCAGCCGCTCGAAAGAATGTACAAGAGGCTGGCATACACTTTGTCATTGAGCCACGTCCCTCTGAGTGAAATTAAGTTGATGAGCGAGTGGCTGACATTGAGCCCACCCTCCGTTGCCTGACGACTCGGATCGACGAAGAAATTAGACAGGCCGGATCCGTTTACTCCGTCATAAGGATTGCCACCTTGGGCCTGGGCTTGCCCGCCCGCCAGCGTGTACTCGGTGCTGGTGCGTTGATGAAAGTTTTTCGCAAACGCCAGCCCATAGCTCAGCGTGATGTGGCTGTTCCAAAATGAACGGCTCAGACTGAAGCCGGGTCGAAGCGTCATCACCAACGACTGAAACCGGCTCTGTTGCGAGGCCGGCAGCACAACGCGAAAACTCGGGTTGATGTTGATGCCAACTTTCGGAATGGTATAGATTTTCGGAATTCCAAAATCCAGCCAGATGTCAGAGTAGTCGGTGCGCCTTTCGCCCTGAGCCGGGTTGCAATTGCCGACTTGACCGGGCGGCACCAAACCGCCGTTGGTGGTCGGCGTAATGTTCGAGCAAGTGCCCTGCGGGCCAGCGGCGATATTTCCGGTAAACGATCCTTCGTCGATGCCCGCGAGTTCGCGGGTGACACTGAACCGGCTCGACAAGTACATGTTCTTGAACCGGGTGTTCGGCAAAAAGCGCTCGCCGATCGACCACGACGGCAAGAAATAAAAGAACATGTCGTTCTGATATTTGTGGCCGATGTTGTTGAGGTTGGACGAGTCACCGAAATAGAAGTCGAACGAAAGCCCGCCGAGCGGTGGCTTCTCGTCGCCCTTCTTCTCGACCGTGGCGGTGGTTCCCGAAGCCGGCGATTGCGCGACCGCGGTGCCGGCCAAAGCGAAGAGCGACAGAGTGACAGTGGCTGCGATGTTTTTCACGAAACCTCTCTTCTGTATCAAGGCCAACAAGTCCATTCTAGAAAGTTCACCGAAAGTTCTGGGTCTCGGCGGGCCGGAGCGAACCATATTCGAACTTACCGATCAAGCAAAAAATGCGGAAAGCACCAACCCGATGCCATGCTAGAGCAGGTTCCATACCAAGTGCACCAACGGGCTATTCATGGAGGTTGGCTGCGGCAGCCTGTCGTAAATGGCGACAACGGTTGTCCGATGTGGGGACAACTGTCTCCTAACGTTGTAAAATAGAAGATATTTTTGGTCGAACTGCGGCGCCGCGTCTATTTTTCACGCAGCCGGCGCGCTTAGACCCGGCTAGTCCAGTTGCCATTTTGGTTGATCGGCTGCCCTGGATGTGATTACATTGTAATTACATCTGAGGTCGTGCATGAAAGCCCGTTTGGTTCGAATCGGGAACTCAAGGGGGGTTCGCCTGCCCAAGCTGCTGATCGAAGAGGCGGGCCTGGCGGAGGAGGTAAGTCTGCGTGTGCGCGGTGAAACGATCGTGATCGCTTCTGCCTCGAGCGCGCGCTCGGGTTGGAGTGAAGCGGCTGAGCGCGCCCACGAATCTGACGACGACCGACTGCTCGACGCCGAAACCGGAACCCGTTTCGACGACGTCGAGTGGCGATGGTAGGAAAGCCCGGGCGCGGAGAGGTTTTCCTCATCGATCTCGACCCCGCCCGGGGCGGCGAGATTCGCAAGACCAGGCCTTGTTTGGTGGTTTCTCCTGACGAGCTGAACTCTCACTTGCGGACGCTGATGGTCGCCCCGATGACCACCGGCGGACATTCCTATCCGTTTCGGATACCGTGCCGTTTCGCTGGAAAGAGCGGTCATGTAGTGGCCGACCAGCTTCGCACCATAGATCGGGAGCGACTGATACGCCGGCTGGGAAGCCTGACGCCCGCAACCCTCGAGCGCGTTCTCCAAGTGCTGCAAGAAATGTTCGCGCCGTAGACACATTGACAATGTTATCAAATATGATAACTAGCTGACGATGGCTGTCATCTTGTGGGGCGCTTGGCAGAAAGAACACATCACCAAGCGCCATCGGGTTTCAGCCAATGATTTTGATGCGGCGTGGCACGATCCATGGCGCCAGGATCTGGCGATGCACCGGCATGCTCGGCGGGGGAGCTATTATGTCAGCGTTGGCTTCTGCCCGGCGGGAAAGTCTTTGAAAATGGTCTGGCGCTGGCAAGCGCGAGAAGAGTCGGTGTGGCCGATCACCGCCTTTTTCCCATCGCGGCGATCGGAGAGGCGTAATCGGAGAGGAGAAAAATGACGATACGACGAATTAGCAAAGATCCACGACGACCGGCCGACCGACGGGCTGACCAGGAGGTGCTGGAGCGATTTGAACGTGGCGAAATTTTGCAAGTCAGTCCACGAGCTGAACGCAAGGCGCTGCAGTACGTTGAACAGCGCTATCAAGCGCGGCGCGATTTGGTGGGGCAGCTTGGGCGAGAGCTCGGCATTCTTCGGCGCGCGCACCGGCTGACCCAGCAACAGATTGCTCGCGTGGTCGGCACCACCAAGAGCAATATCAGTCGCCTGGAGAGTGGTCGCTACGGTGGGCTTACGGTCGAACGCTTCATCGCAGTGCTCGACGCATTCGGAGCGCTGGCTAAGGTTTGATCGTTTGATCTTCACGTGTTTTTTTCGAGCGGAATATCGACAAAATGTTCGCGGGCCATTTCAGCGCCGTAGGCGATACAGGCGCGAATGTCCATTTCGGTGAGGCCAGGATAGTCAGACAGGATCTCCTCGATAGAGGAGCCGTCGGCCAGGAAATCGAGAATCAGCGACACCCAAATGCGGTGGCCGCGGATGCATGGTTTGCCAAAGCAGATATTGGGATTGATCGAAATACGTGCGGCCAGTTCGTCACGTGTCATGGGTCGGCCTCTAACGATATTGTCCCATGATTCTATCGCGGAGCAAATAGGTGTGCGACGCCGGTGGTGAGAGCCGGAACATAGGTGATGACCAATACGCCGCCGGCGAGGATGAGCAAAAAGGGCAGTGCGTGTTTGTACAGATACGGAAGCGGTTTGTTAAAGCGCGATGCCGAGAGCAGAAGATTGAGTCCCATTGGCGGAAATAGAAAACCGAGCTCGAGGTTGGCCAGGAAAACCACCCCAAGATGCACGGGGTCGACGCCGAATTTGATGCCGGCTGGAACCACCAACGGCGCCAGCACGATGATTGCGGCGTAAATCTCAAACACGCTGCCGAGCACCAATAGCATGGCATTGAGGGCGAGCAAAAATGCCCATTGCGAATGGATATGCGCCTCGAGAAAATCCACCAAATGTTCAGGGATCTGCTCGATCACCAAATACCCGTGCAGCGCGAAAGCGGCGCCGAGCAGGATCACCACCGCACCCACCAACATCGCCGATTCGACCAGCACCTTGGGCATCTCGCGCCACGGATGGATGTCGCGAAAAACGATCAGTTCGACCAAGATCGCATAGCAGGCGCCAATCGCTGCCGCTTGCAGAATCGTGCCGATGCCGAGCTGTTTGGTCAGCACCACGATCAGCGGCAAACCGAGATCGAACTTGGCCTGCCAGAGCGCGTGCAATACTTCTTTGCCGTGGAATGGCTGGCGCTGGGCTTTGACCTGGATGCCTTTTTTGATGGCGTAGGCGGCGACCACCAGGATGAGCAGCACGCCTGGCACAAAGCCAGCGACGAAAAGCTTCTCTGGTGAGGCGGGAGCGACGCCGGCTGCGGCTGAAGCGTCGGCGGTGGCGGTGGCGTAGAGCACGACCGGAAGGCTGGGTGGAAAGAGCAGGCCGAGCGAACCGGCTGCGGTCACCAACCCGAGCGAGAATCCCTCGGGAAAACCGTCTTTGATGAGCAGCGGCGCGATGAGACCTCCGAGGGCGATGATGGTGACGCCAGAGCCGCCGGTGAAGGAGGTGAAAATCGCGCAGACGCTGATCGCCATCAGACCGAGACCGCCTGGCATCCAGCCAAAAATCGAATTGTAGGCGCGTACCATCCGCGACGGTGCGCTGCCCGCGGCGAGAACGTAGCCAGCCATGGTGAGCAGCGGAATCGCTGGCAGGTCGTTGTTTTGTAAGAGACGAAATACATCGCTCGAAACCGATTTTATTGGCCCGCCATCGTCGGCGTGAAAATAGAGCAACATGGCCAGGCCGGCCATCATCGCGAACAGCGGCGCACCGAGAACAAAAGCGATCACTAAAAACACCAGCAGAGGCAAAAACAGGTGCGAGGTCGATGCTCCACCGAAGTGAAACACCGCGCCGACCAGCAGACAGGCGGCGGCGGTGATCGCTCGCCCTCGCCATCCGGGGCTGTGCCACACCATGCGCCAAGCGATCAGCAGCAGCACGATCGGCACCATCAGCTCGCTCCACCACTCCGGAATGTGCTCGGTGATCATGGCGGCGCCAGAGCGATTGTCTTGAATGAAAAAGTAGCTGGCGTAAGCAAAAAACAGACACGAGACTGCAGCCACCGCTCCGCACAGGGTCAGCACGGCGTCGCGCAGTCGCCCGGGCCGCAGCAGATTGCCACTGGCGAGACCGAGGTGTTTGCCATTGGCAGTGGCGAGCAGCGCCCCGGCAAAACCAAGCCACAGCGTCATGTGCTTAACAAACGTGATGGTACCCGGGAGCTCGTGTTTGATGAACCAGCGGCAAACGAGGTCGGCCACGGGCAGTGACATCATGCCGAGAGACAACAACACAATCAGCACGATCTCGGGTGAGCGGGCGCGAATTTCCGGGGAATAAGATTCGTTCAGGGTTTGAGAATTACTTGCTACAGAGTTGACCGCGGGCGAAGGATCCATACGATGTATGATCAGCTTATCATGAGGATGTGCGCGTATACAGGGTCACGACACCCGCTCGCCCTGAGCTTGTGCTTCGACAGGCTCAGCATGAGCGGGGGACTTAAGGCCGATCGTCCTGAGCTTGTCGAAGGACGCTCGCGTTTCACTGAGCGGATTTTGCTCTCTGTGCTATTTCTCTGCGCCAGTTCGTGTTCGCTTAAGACCATCGCCATGACCAGCATCGCCGATACATTGTCGTCGCCAGGTGCGGCTTACGCGCGGGACGACGATCCGGAGCTGGTCAAAGACGCATTGCCGGTCATCATTAAGGTGATGGAGCAGATCCGAGACGAGTTGCCGCGCCACCGTGGGCTGCTGCTCGCGCTGTGTCGCACCGTGACTTCGTATGCGGTGGCGTTTGTCGCGAATCGCGCCGACGAGGTGCAAGAGGTCGACGTGGCGCGGGCGCGGCCACTGTATGACCGCGCGCGGCGCCTGCTGTTGCGGGCGCGCAACGACGGCATGGAGGCGCTTGAGCTGGCGCATCCTGGATTTAAGCGGGCGCTGTATGGCCACCAGCGTGCCGAGGAAAAACGACTGCTGGCTACAGCGACGAAAGCGGACGTTGCGCTGCTCTACTGGACCGGCGCGGCCTGGGCCTCAGCAATTTCGAGCGCCAAGGATGACATGGCCCTGGTCGGCGACGTGCCTGAAGTGGAGATGTTGATGCGCCGCGCGCTCGACCTCGACGAGAGTTTCGAATCGGGTTCGGTCCATGAATTTTTCGTCGCCTACCTGGCCGGCCGTAGCAAACACGAAGGCGGGGGCCCAGAACAGGCGCGGCAGCATTTTTTGCGGGCGCGGGCGCTCAGCCAAGGAAAAAAGCTTTCACCCGAGCTGAGCTACGCCGAAAACGTACTGCCGCTCTTGCAAGACAAGAAACAGTTCAATACGCTTTTGAGTGAGGTGCTCGCTTTCGACGTCGATTCGGCACCCGAATACCGACTGGTCAATACCCTGGCGCAGCAACGCGCGCGCTTCTTGCTCGGACGTATCAACGATCTTTTTGCGGAGTGACAGAGTGAGGATCATGAAAAAACAGATATGGACCTGCGGCATGAATGCTGCCGCTAGAGATGCCAAAGCCAGCCCTGCGGATCGGAGCGTCCGTCCGTTTTGTCGTGGGCGTGGGCGTAGGCGTGGGCGAATCACGGAGCCAGACAATCTTGCGCCACCGTCGGTAGAGCGCGCGGGTTTTCGTTTCACGCCCACGCCCACGCCCACGAAAGTCCAGAGAATACTGTTTTCAATTCTGATCTTGGCGGTGCTGCTGGTCGCGCTGCCGGCCCGGGCGGACATTGTCATCAAGCTTGGCACCATGGCGCCGAATGGATCGACCTGGCACACCCTGCTCAAAGAGATGGGTCAAAAGTGGCAGGAGGCTTCAGGCGGGCAAGTCAAGTTGCGCATCTATCCCGGCGGGGTGGTGGGCAACGAGGGCGACATGGTGAAAAAGATGCGCATCGGCCAGCTCCAGGGCGCCGCGCTTACCACCGTCGGGATGCACGAGATTACGCCAGAGCCGCAGACGGTCGACATGCCGATGTTGATCGATTCCTGGGCGACGCTCGACTATGTGATGGAGCGAATGAGCCCCTCTTTCGAGCGCAGCTTGGCGGACAAGGGCTACATCGTTCTCAATTGGTCGGAAGTCGGCTTTGTGCGCTTTTTCTCGTCGAAAAAATGGCAGTCGTTTGGCGAGATGGCGGCTCGAGCCAAAGTGTTTTGCTGGGAGGGCGATCCAGCGTCGGCAGAGGCGTGGCGCGCCGGCGGGTTTCACCCCGTGGTAGCATCCTCGACCGACATCATTCCGTCGCTGCAAACGGGCCTCCTCGACACCGTGACCACGGCGCCGCTGTACGCCTTTACTACTCGTATTTTCGAGCGCGCCAAATACATGGTGGACGTTCCCTGGGCGGTGCTCACCGGCGCCACCGTGGTCAAGCAGGACGCGTGGGAAAAGATTCCGCTCGACGTGCGCCAGAAGCTTGGCATCATCGCGCGCGAGTATGCCAAACGCATCGGCGTCGAAGTGCGGCGGATGGATTCCGACGCGCTCAAGACAATGAAGTCCCAGGGCCTTGAAGTGATTCATTTCGACGAAAGTGAATTTCGCAAAGCGGCGGCAGGCTCGAACACCGTGGTTCGCGGCAAGGTGGTGCCGGCGGCGACGTACGACGAAGTGGTCAAACTCGCCAAAGAGGCGCACCAAAAGCATTAAAACAACTCACTTTTCTTGTTGACATGCATGTGCATGTTAGTAAAATAAGGGAATGAGAACCACCGTCGAATTGACCGACGCGCAACGCGCCGAGCTGCTCAAGCTCGCGGCTCGCCGAGGCGAAAAGGGCTTTAGTTCCATTGTTCAAGTCGCCATTGACCGCTACCTGGCCGACGAGATGGCGAGCGCGCAGCACAAGCGGGTTCAAACCTCGCTCGAAGCGCTTGGTTCACTCGATGGCGCAGCGGCTGATCGGCTGGCAGAGCGAGTCGCCGCTCTAAGAAATAACTGGCGATGAAAATCGCTGATTCGGATGTTTTGATCGATGCGCTGCGCGGTCGGGATCCGTGGCGAACCCGAATCGGGCTTGAGATTCAGTCGGGCGCACTTTCGACCACCACCATCAATCTTTTCGAGCTGATGTCGGGCGCGGATACCAAAAAAGAGGCGAGCAAGGTTGAGGATCTTTTGGGGGGACTGCGCATTCTTTCGCTCGACGAAACTGCAGCGCGTGAAGCTGCCGCCATCCGTCGAGAACTGCAAGCGCGTGGGTTGCCGATTGCCACCGCGGACACCTTGATTGCTGGAATTTGCCGGTCGATCGGCGCTACTTTGCTGACGCGAAACCGATCCCACTTTCAGCGCGTTGACGGCCTGGCCATCGACCCACTGTAGCACGGAGGCCAACGTACCCCAGCATTGCATGAGATGGGGTCAACCGACCCCGGAAAAATGTTGTAACTCGTTAATATTACTGACCTGTCTGAGGCACATCGCTTGCGATGCTTTCTAGATAGTGAGCGGCCATCTACGACAGGCGAAGGCGATCGACGCCCAAATCCGGGTCGATCCACCGCGTCCGCAGCAACTGCAGGCGCCGGAAGCCGAATTTGCATTTCCGCCCAATCGGTTGCTCGATCTGCTGTCCGATCCGTCGCTCGACCCGCTGCTATTGGCCGGACTGCTGCGACAACAGATCAGCCCGTTTGAACGGCAGCGCCTGTACTGGGAACTGGTGCGCGACGTCGGCGGGCAGAGAGCGTCCGAGATCGATGCGGCGCTGCGCGGCGGATTGGTGCAAAGCACTCTCTCTGCGCCGCTGCGCCAGACGGTAGAAGAGCTCGCCGGCGAATCACTCGGGCCCGCCCAGCTGGTTTCGGGCGAAGCGGTGGATCGAGTGGCGGCGCGCCTCGGCAAGGTTGCGTTCACCCTCGGCCGCGAAATGTTTGTCAGCCGCGCAGCGACGGGCAGGCAAGAGGTTTTGTTGCACGAGGGATTGCACGCGGTGCAGCAATCCGCCGGCGGCGACGTTGGCCGTCCCACCGTCGCGACGCGCCAAGCCGAGCACGAAGTTCACCGCGCGATGCATCCGCTGTCCCGCCGCTTCGGTCACGTCGATCGCGAGCGCAACCGGGCGCGTCAAATCGTCAACGCCGCGCTCGAGCGGGCGCCGCGGCTGGGTCGCCATCCGGTCGCGCTGGCCGGTTTTGAACCGAGCCTCGCCCACTCATCGACAGCCGAGGCCCGTCCAAGTACGTCATCCGCTCCGAGTACCCTCAACCTGTTGCGGCACCGTTTTCGCCGCTACGCCGGCGACGGCTGTTTCATCGGCAACTATCTCAATCTCGAGGCGCTGCGAGCTTGGCAGATCGCACACGGTGTTTCCACCCAAGAGCCGGAGTTTGGTCGCTATCCCGGGCCGGCGAGCGTACGCGCCGCCAAGGCAGCGGCGAGTGAGTCCGAGGTGCTCAATTTCGACGACCATGAAGCCGAAGGGGTGGCGATTTCTCAGGCGGAGCTGGTCGCCGAGTTGGGCAAGGAAATTTGGCGACATACTGCAGCCAAAAATGGAAAAGCGCTTCAGACCCAGCTTGACGCGCTGCGCGGCACGTCGCTGACCAAGACCCTTGCCTACCTGGCCTCTATGGAGGCGATCGAAAATCAAAATCCGCTTGTGCAACTGCTTACGGTGCTGCCGAAAACCTGTCTTTCGCGCCCGCTGGTCGAACAGAAGTTGCGAGCCGGTGAATTCGCCAATGTGGCATTGCCCGAGGTGCACCTCTTAAGTGCGGCCGAGCTGCGCGCTCAGTTTCCACCCGCGGCGCTGCCGCCTCTGACCGTGTTTGGTGCGGCGACTGCCAACACCAACTTGACCGAGATGCGCGACGGCCGGCGCCGCTACTTGGTGAAGCTCGAAGGCGGCGTCCAGCAGAACAGCGAGGACGCGGTCCTGGTGCAAAAACTGCCGCGGGGCGGGTCACGTTTGGGTAGCTGGATGGTTTGGACCGACGGCGAATCGCTCCAACTCAAAAAGCTTTATCCAGAAAAGACGGCCGACGTGCCGAAGCGGGTGCCGAGCGAGGATCCAAGCAAGCCGAGTCGTGCCATGGCGGAGAGTTCACTCTGGCCCGGTCGGAGCACGGCGGAGAAGTATGCTGAATCTGGGGTTGAGCTCAACCGTGACCTCGAGTCGGCAGTGGCGCGGGGGATGACGCTTGAGCAGGCGACAAAATTCGTCGAAACGGTACATCGCGACCTGCTGATTCAGCTGGTGCAGGGCTATGTCAACGCATTTTCGGTTGCCGCTGCACACTACCAAATCAACGCCCATCAGGTTGCGCAGGTGCAGGAAGCCTCGGCGGCTCGGGCCTCAGGCCTCAAGTCGAGACCGATACCGATGCGTAGCAAGCTTCACCGGATTCTTCGGACCCAAGCGAGCGGTGCCTCGGCGGCGAGTGAAAAAAACGCTAAACAGGCGGCGCTCCGTATCCTCGGCTTTCCCGAAGGGTCGAGTCCGAGCGAATCCGAAATCAAGACCGCCTACCGAGGCGCTTACAAAGCCCAGCACGACGACGTTGTCGGCGGCGAGACCGAAGAGGCGCGGCGCATCGGCTGGGCCAAGAGCGTGCTGGTGTCGCCCGAAGAGTCGCCGCTTCGCCAACAGCCGGCGCCGAGTTGGGCGAGCGGCACGGTTGAGAGCGCACCGGTAGAGTCGATGCGGGCCAACGCCTCGCCGGTGCAAGCCTCGGGTGCCCCAGCAGAATTTGCCCTCGAGCGATCCACCCAAGCGGCGATTCCGCAACCGGTGACGCCGGCGATCAAAGTTCCTAGGTCGGTGTTGCCGGTGCCGCAGCAGCGGCAGCAGGTGAACTTTAGTTGCGGCACGGTGTCTGCTCAGGCGCTGCTGCGCTATTGGAAGGGCGGCAACTACAACACCATGCACGAATCTGAGTTGTATAAGGCGATGGGAACGACGCCTGAAAATGGCACTGAACCCGATGCGCTGGCGGCTTTTTTCAATCGCATCCCTGGGATGCACGCCGAATTCCGTTGCGGCCAAGCTGTCACCACCGCTGATCTCGAGGCCGCGGTTGACCGAGGAGAACCGCCGATCGTCAACATTCAAGCTTGGCAAGATGCCCAAGCAAACGGCGTACTTCGCGTCGATGGCCGGCCGAACCTCCAGCCTTGGGAGGGCCGCTGGGACGATGGTCACTATGTTGTGCTCATCGGCTACGACGAAAAAAATTACTATTTCATGGATCCCAGCACCGACGACACCTATGCCCACATTCCCAAAGAGGAGCTGGTCTCGCGCTGGCACGACGTACTCAATGAGGCTGAGCGGGTGCAGCACATGACCGTGTTTGTCGGCAGTCGGGGCAAGCCAGCCAAACCGGCAGTTGCGGCGCCAACGACCAGTACGCCGATCGATTAGATCTGTTGTAAACGATGCCGCATTCGATGTTGAGTTTTCTCCCGTGCGATTCGTTCTGCTTGGGGCTCGTCGTCCCCACCCTTAGCATCCCGTGGGGTCTCCTGACCCCAGGATTGGCGGTAAGTGTTTGATTTTACCGATACAATCGAACCGCCGTTCTGGGCATATCGCTTGCTTAGTAAGCGAGCATGGAATCAGCGACCAAACTGGCCCCAGTTTCCGATGTTGTTGGCGCCCATGCATCCACACCTGGAACCGCTTCAAGCACCTCACCCGCTCCAAGTACACTCAACTTGTTGCGGCGCCGTTTTCGCCGCTTCGCCGGAGACAGCTGTTTCATCGGCAACTATCTCAATCTCGAGTCGCTGCGAGCCTGGCAGAGCGCCCACGGTGTTTCCACGCGAGAGCCGGAGTTTGGTCGCTATCCCGGGCCGGCGAGCGTACGCGCCGCCAAGGCAGCGGCGAGTCAGTCAGAGGCGCTCAATTTCGGCGATCATGAAGCAGAAGGCGTAGCCATCTCGCAGGCTGAGGTGGTCGCCGAGTCGGGCAAGGAAATTTGGCTAAACATTGCAGCCAAAAATGGAAAATCGCTTCAGAGTCAGCTTGACGCACTGCGCGGCGAGTCGCTGACCAAGACCCTCGCCTACCTGGCCTCAATGGAGACGATCGCAAATCAGAATCCGCTCGTGCAACTGCTTACGGTGCTGCCGAAAACCTGTCTTTCGCGCCCGCTGGTCGAACAACGGTTGCGCGCCGGTGAATTCGCCAATGTGGCGCTGCCCGAGGTGCACCTCTTAAGTGCGGCCGAGCTGCGCGCTCAGTTTCCACCCGCGGCGCTGCCGCCTCTGACCGTGTTTGGTGCGGCGACTGCCAACACCAACCTGACCGAGATGCGCGATGGCCACCGCCGCTACTTGGTGAAACTCGAAGGCTGCGTCCAGCAGAACAGCGAGGACGCGGTCCTGGTGCAAAAACTGCCGCGGGGTGGGTCACGTTTGGGCAGCTGGATGGTTTGGACCGACGGCGAATCGCTCCAACTCAAAAAGCTTTATCCAGAAAAGACGGCCGACGTGCCGAAGCGGGTGCCGAGCGAGGATCCAAGCAAGCCGAGTCGTGCCATGG
>JAHFDU010000294.1 GCA_023248835.1 Myxococcales bacterium
AAAAACAAAGGCGCTACTAGAAAAATGCGCAGAGGGGAAAGTTTGTGCTTGACGCCAACGCCACTTCATACTCGTGGGCGTGAAACGAAAATCCGTACCGGCCGCCGACGGTGGAGCAAGACTCATGTGGCGACTCGGCACGCGTCGCCGTATCTGTAAAACACCACTGCGTAATTTTCTACAGTCTCTGGCTGCTTTCCGTCGCTGATTCGCCCACGCCTACGCCCACGCCCACGGCAAAACTGGCGAACCCTCAGAATCAATTGAGCCAGTGAAACGATCGATCCCAGCGGACGCCCTCGGGACTACCGAACGACCAACCGACGAACAACGCGCGCGCTTCGATGAGTTCAATCGGCAAGAAACCCCAGACGCGTGAGTCGGCTGAGTTGTCACGGTTGTCACCGAGGGTAAAAACGTGGTCGGGCGGAACTTTTATTGGCGCCATCGAGTAGGGTAGGCGAGCCGGATCGTTCAAGGTAACAAACGACCGCGTGCTCATTTTTTCCGTGTACGCAGCGCAATTGCGGTGGCTCCATTCGGCGGACGCCTCGTCGAAATCGAGGTAGCTGCATGGTCGCGTCTGCGGTTCATGCTCGATCGCGCTCCCGTTGACACGCACCTGACCGCCGGTGATCTCGACGGTATCGCCGCCGATGGCGATGGCTCGTTTGATCAAAGTTTTGTGATCGGCCGGGCTCTCAAAAATGATGATGTCGCCGCGCTCGGGCGTGCGAGCTGCAATTTTTTTTCCTACAATGGGAATGCGCAGGCCATAGGCGAACTTGCTCGCCCAGATCCGATCGCCGATTTCCAATGTAGGAATCATCGACCCGCTCGGAATGTAATAAGCTTGCGCGACAAACGATCGAAAGAACAGCACCGCGAACAGCGTCAGGCCCCAGGACTTGGCGCTTTGGCGAACGGTGGATTTGGTCATGACCGTAAAACAAAGGCCGCGCGTAGATATTCCAAGCGGTTACGAAACGTGCTTGCTGGCCTTGTCCTTTGCCGCCGCCACTTTTTCGCGCACGATGCGGTCGACTTTTTTCGCCAGGTCGTCCACTTTGCTCGAGAGCACCTTGAACTCCGCTTTGCTGGCGAAATCAAGCGCGCCGCGAACCCGGCCGACCACCGTGCCCCAGGCGCCTTTGAGCTGCGCCGGCACTTCGTCAAGCGAGGCTTTGGCCTTGGTCTCGAGCTGGCCGATCTCTTCGATCACCTTTTTCTCGACCTGGCCAAGGTCTTGCTTGACCTTGTTTTCGAATCCGATGAATTGAGTCTTTGCCTGGGAAAAACGATCTTTGAGTCGCTCGCTTACGGTTGCCATTTTTGCCTCCTAACGCATTGCGTTATGACGCGAATGTACGCCTTAAGCCAGGTTTGTCAACCGGCAATCGCAAGAAATATGCTCAGATGTAGGACAATGAATTACACGATATTACATTTTGATGACAATTGACTGCGACCGCAGAGCTAGATAGGGCGCGAAGGAGACAGTCGCCCATGAAATGGTTCACGCTGGAACATGTACTCATCACAAGTTACCTAGGAATTCTGCTGACTTTGGCCGTTTATGGCTTTCACCGATCGATGCTGGTCTTCCTCTATTATCGCAACCGCAAGCGTGTTCCCAAAGCCCAGGGCCAGTTCGTCGACCTGCCGGTGGTCACAGTTCAGCTGCCGCTGTTTAACGAAATGTATGTGGCGCAGCGTCTGCTCGACGCTGTAGCGAACATTCACTATCCTCGTAATTGCTTTGAAATACAGGTACTTGACGATTCTACCGACGAAACCCAAGAGATTTGCCGAAAAAAAGTCGCCGAACTTGCCGAGACTGGCATTGATATCAAGTATATTCATCGCGTCGACCGTACTGGATTTAAGGCGGGAGCGCTCGCCAACGGCCTCAAGACCTCGCGCGGCGAGTTCGTGCTGGTGTTTGACGCCGACTTCGTGCCGTCGGCCGACATTCTCGACCAGACCATTCACTATTTTACCGACAGCAAAGTCGGCATGGTGCAGGTGCGCTGGGATCACATCAATCGTGACTACTCGATGCTGACCGAGATGCAAGCGATGATGCTCGACGGCCACTTTGTCATCGAACACACCGCGCGGCATCGCGCCGGCCGCTTTTTCAATTTCAATGGCACCGCCGGAATTTGGCGGCGATCGACCATCGACGATGCCGGCGGCTGGTCGCACGACACCCTGACCGAGGACATGGATCTGTCCTATCGCGCGCAGCTCAAGGGCTGGCAGTTCGTCTATTTGAAGGATGTGGTTTCACCGGCCGAGTTGCCGGTCGAAATGAACTCGTTCAAGTCGCAGCAGTTCCGCTGGGCCAAAGGTTCGATTCAGGTGGCGAGAAAATTGTTGCCGACGATCTTTCGCGCCAGGGTGCCGTTTGGCGTCAAGCTCGAGGCGTTTTTTCATCTCACCAACAACTTCGCCTATCCACTCTTGCTGCTGCTGTCGGTGCTGCTGCTGCCGAACTTGCTGGTGCGGACACACCACGGTTGGCGTGAAGTGGTGCTGATCGATCTGCCGCTGTTTTTTGGCACCACGCTTTCGATCGCGTCGTTTTACATCACTTCGCAGCGCGAAATTCAGCGCGATTGGCGACGCACGCTCAAACGTCTGCCGCTGATGATGTCGCTCGGTATTGGCCTTTGCATCAATCAGACGAGAGCGGTGGTCGAGGCGATGATCGGCAGTTCGTCAGGCGAATTCATTCGGACGCCGAAGCATGGGGTGGTGCGGCGCTTCGAAGGCTGGACGGCGAAACGCTACCGCGCCGCCAAGACCATCATCCCTTATGTCGAAGTCCTGTTCGCGGTTTACTTTGCGGTGGCGGTATTTGTCGCCATGCAGGCCGGCCACTACGTCTCGATGCCGTTCCTGTTGCTGTTCTTTATGGGATTCGCCTACGTCGGCGTGCTCAGTCTGCACCAGTCGCGATGAACGCTGTTACTAGCGACCATCCGTATCGGCAAGCAGAAATCGCTCCGACCTGGAGCGAGGCGGAGCTGTCATCCGCCCTGTTCGAACTCGCCAACCGGGCAAAGTACGTCGAAGATTGGTTTCGCATCGCCTGCTGGGTGAGTTCCGTAATCGCCAGCATGGTGGTGTGGGCCTGCCTGCTGCGCCCGTTTGCAGTGGTCTGGACCTGCTTGATTTGTACCGCGTTCGTGCGTGGACTCGGCAAGCTGGCTGTTCGTGCGCGAGAAAAGAAATGGATCGCAGAGGCGGCGTGGCAACATGGAGTCCCTGCTGCGCTGCTTAGCGAAAGATTTGTCCGCACCCAGCTGCCACCGTAAGTTAGTCTAAAAGCAAGTTATCTAGTCTGACTGAAGGTCCGTAGGTCCGTCAGTTTTATCGTGGGCGTAGGCGTGGGCGTGGGCGAATCAGCGACGGAAACGGCCAGCCGCATGAGTCTTGCGTCACCGTCGGCAGAGAGCGCGGATTTTCGTTTCACGCCTACGCCCACGCCCACGAAAGTGACGGACCTCAGGTCCGTCAGTTTTATCGTGGGCGTAGGCGTGGGCGTGGGCGAATCAGCGACGGAAACGGCCAGCCGCATGAGTCTTGCGTCACCGTCGGCAGAGGGCGCGGATTTTCGTTTCACGCCTACGCCCACGCCTACGAAAGTGACGGATCCCAGTGTCTGAGAGTATTGCATCTGATAACAAATTATGCTAGATTGTTATCATGGTGCGTACCCAAATCAGTCTCTCGATATTTGAATATTCAGCGGCTAAGCGCGAAGCGAAGAAGCTCGGTGTCTCCCTCGCCGAATTGCTGCGACGTTCGCTGCGCAATCTTCTTTCGGTCGACGAGACTAAGCCATGGATGCGCTATGCCGGCATGATCGAGAGTGGAGATCCCCGCTCAAGTCAAAACATCGATGACGTGGTGTATGGCCAAAAGCCCTGAGGCCTACGTCGATACTTCGGCGCTGATTGCATTTCTCGATCGATCGGATACCCACCACGCACTTTTTCGCCAAGCTTTTGCGCAGCCACCACCACTGGTGACCACCAGCTTGGTTGTCGGCGAGGGCCAAGCCTGGTTTTTGCGCCGCTACGATCGCACTCGCGCCTTACAGTTCCTTTCGATGATTGAAGATCTGAAGCCGCTCAAAATTCTCGACGCTGGCAAGCAAGAAGTGGCAGCAGCGACGACACTGCTACGAAAATTTTCCGACCAAGACATGACGCTCACCGACGCCGTCGGTCTCTACCTCATGAAAGCCCGCAAGATCCGCCTCTGCTGGTCAACCGATTTTCATCTCAGTCTCACCGGCGTCACCCTGCTCATCGACCGCTGATCTCAAGCGGCGAAAGACATTTTGCACAGGGAGACGGGGAGAACAGGGAGGATATTGGGGGAAGACGTACTTTTTTGGCGAAGAACACTACGGTTCTCCGAATAAGGACATTCTGCTCTGAGCAGGGGACCTACGAGTTCATCCCTCCCGATGTCAGGGCATCCATGAGGCGCTTTCGCCAGTGGTCCTCGTCTATGGCGATCGACGCCGCGATGCGCTCCTTGCGTACGGCTAGTATGATTTCGCCCGTTGTCCACAAGACCAGACCGGCAACGATGCCTCCCAAGAACGATCCGATACTTCGGAAGCGCCACCACGCGACGAAACCTGTAGCAGCCGCGGCAATGGGAATGCCGACCTTCTGATACAACGCGGCTGGATAATCGGGCTTGAGTACCGGCGAAGTATCGATGAACAGGTTCAGTTCGGTAGACCCGACGCCGATGCTCAATGAAACGTAGGTTCCATTATCGAGCCAACCTTCCGTGGTCCAGGAGATACCAGCTTTTTCTCCATAGCGATAATCAATCGCGCCGACCTGTTGCTGCAGATGTGGCACCAGCGTCGCGACTACTTGCCGCAGCAGTTGTTCGGCAGACGCATTGCTCGCAGTGCGTGTCGGATCGACCTGTAGGACAATTTTCGACCGACTCACGTGCGAAACCACCTTGCCTCCAACACCTGGGACAGCGAAGGAAAATTCGTGGTCAGCGTTAGGGATGGTTTGTGGACCGTCATTTCAATTTCAACATTCAGGGAGACATTCCCGCTCTGAGGGCGACACCAAAGAAAGTTTCTTCCGACCTCCCTGATCTCCCGTCTCCCTGTAAGTCTCTTTCTGTGACGCGACAGCTATTTATAAAACACGTTAAATTCTTGTTTCACCGTCGCCAGGAC
>JAHFDU010000295.1 GCA_023248835.1 Myxococcales bacterium
AAGAACAGCCGCTGACTTTCTACGAAGTCGAGCTCATCAAACTGATGCACGAGCGCGCCGCCGAACCGGTGTCGCGTGACGAGATTCTCGACAAGATCTGGGGTGTTGAGGCCTATCCCTCCAATCGCACAGTCGACAATTTTATCGTTAAGTTGCGCAAAAAAATCGAAGACGATCAGAAAGAGCCCAAGCACATTCTGACCGTCTATGGCTTCGGCTACAAATTGGTCCCGTGACGGAATGAGTGACAAGCGCCTGTAGCTTTGTTAAAAACTCCTACCCATGTCGAAATACACCCGCAAGCAGCAGATCCCCAAGCAGGATGAATTCGTCTCTTTCTGGCAGCGCTTGGCCGAGCGAGTGGAGCCGCACGCCATCCACGTCGGCATCGTGCTGCTCTCTGCTTTTGCGGCTTGGCTTGTCGGCTGGTTTGTGCTCGGCCACTATGAGCATCGCAATGAGAATGCCGCGCTCGAGCTAGGCAAGATCGCCGCCGCCTATAACGAAGAGATCGGCGACTCGCCCACCAAAGAGCTCGAAAGGCTCAAGGGCAACAAGAGCGACGAGGCCGAGACGCCGCATTTCAAGACTTCGGATGAGCGCACCAAAGTGACGCTGCAGAAGCTCGACGAGTTCGACAAGAAGTTTGGCGGCGCCAAAGCGCTCGATGACGCGGAATTGCTGCGCGCCGGCGTGCTTTACGACGCTGCCCGCTTCGACGAAGCCGCCGCGCATTATGAAAAACTGAGCCACCGCGACCTGGCTCCATCGTTGCTCGCGCTTGCTCGCGAAGGGGTCGGAATCTGCGCCGAGGCGCGCGACAAACTCGACGATGCGCTCAAGGCCTACCAGCAACTTGAGCCCAAGCAGGGAACGCTTTTCCTCGACCAGGCGCTCTACGATCAAGCTCGCGTCCAGCTCAAGAAGGGCGATCGAAAAAAAGCCGCCGCGCTTTATCAAGATCTGCTCAAGCGAGTGCCGACCTCTCCGCTGAAGGAAGAAGTGCAAAATCGCGTCGCTGGCGGGACGTAATGCAATTCTTCGACTTCGCTCAGGATGGGCGGTTTGTCACCCCCGTTCATGCTGAGCGGAGCGCGCAGCGCAGAGTCGAAGCAGGCGTGCGATGGTTCGGCGGCTGCGGGTTGTTCGTTTTGCTACTGGCGCCGGCGTGCGCGGTGCTGCGCTCGGCCGATACTTTTGTTTCCGCCACCGCTGGCATGGAGGTGGCGTGGCGCCGACACCTTTCCAAAGACGTGTTAATCGACAAGCGAGCGCGCGAGTTTCTGAGCGAGATCGACACCCGTCGCTTGAGTCCGCAGGAATTCGCCGGCGCCGCCAGCGACGGAAATTGGGTCTACGCCGGGTCCCGCTCAGGAGATTTCTATGCGCTCGACGCCCACTCGGGAAAAGTGCGCTGGCGCCGGTCACTCGACGGACCCGTCGGTGCTGCGCCGCTGATTGGTTCTGCCGAAGGGGTGGTGTTCGTCGGCACCGAAAGCGGGACGATGCACGCGCTCGAACTTGCGACCGGAAAAGAGCGCTGGTCCTACGCCACCAAGGGTGCGATTCAAACCGTGCCCGCATATGGCGAGGGCCTGTTGTTTTTCTCAAGCGGCGAAGAGCGCGTTTATGCCCTCGACGCCGCCACCGGTCGCCGGAAATGGCAGTACGATCGCGAGTCGCCCGAGGGGTTCACGGTGCGCGGACGGGGGGCGCCGTTTTGGTGGCAGCGCAATCTGTACGTCGGATTTGCTGACGGTAACTTGGTCTGCTTGTCGGCGTCCACCGGCGACATGGTTTGGCAAAAGGGGCTGAGCGGCGAGGCCAAACGCTTCACCGACGTCGACACCACACCGACGGTGGTCGAAGGAACGCTTTACGCGGCGGCCTATTCCGGCGGGGTCTACGCGCTCGACCCCAAAGACGGCGCGCTGCGCTGGCACCACGATCTTGATGGTGTCAGTTCGCTCAGCGTCGGCGGCGGCCGCGTCATTCTCTCGTCCAGCAAGTCCGGCGTACACTGCCTAGACGATCAAGGCCACCCGCTGTGGCAGCAAGAGATCGGCCGGGCAGGGGAGCTCTCGCCGCCGCTGCTGGTACGAAATATGGTGATGGTATCGACCACCGGTGGCGGCCTCTACATCGTCGACGCTGAAGGCGGCCAGCTTGCTGGCTATTTCCCGCCTGGGCACGGCGCCACTGCGGCACCGACCACCGATGGTAAGCAATTATATCTATTGACTAATAACGGCTATCTCTACGCGTTCTCAATGCCGTAGGCTACGCCGATTCGGCAGCGTCGTCGTCGCGGCTCTGGTCGACGGTGTTCTCGGCTTCAATCATTTCCAAACGTCGCACCAATTCTTTTAGTCGGCGAGTGCCGCCGGCATCCCGAGTCTTGAATTCGACACCGATTCCTTCGTCGCCGCTCGAGTGGCGCGCCCAGGCGACGCGGCAAGAAATCTCCAGCGGGTTGAGGCTGCCCGGCGGCCGCACGTGCAGAATGATCTCGGTGCCCGGTGGCAACAGCTCGGTCGCGGTGGTCTTGAGAAATGCCCCGCCCGGGCCGATGTCTTCGAGTTGGCTCTGGTGGACATCGCGGTCGCGTTCGACTCGCCAATCGGCAACCATGTTGACCGGCAGCCGGCGATGACGACGTGTAACCATGTTGACAATCTCCCCTTTGGCAACAGCGATGAGAAAATCGCGCCGCCTCATCTCGGTGGGCATGAATTCAATGCCAAGCCCCGCCCGAAGTTTGGTTCGATGTTGTCCGGTGCGGCGCCAGGCAATGGTGCCGCGAATGAGATGTTTGTTGGCGAGCTCAGGAAAACGAACTTCTGCAAGCACCTGCTCTCCAACCGCGATCTGCTCGCGCGTCGGGAAAAAAATGCCGCCGTCCTTCATCGCCGGCTGATAATGGCGAAGAAAGTCTTCCCCGTTGACATAGCGCGCGCGTAAAATTCTCATGAGTCATCCCCCAGCTAGCTTACAGAAAATATACTGGAAGATGGCGAAAAGAGCAACAGCCAAGTATTGAAATTTGCGAAATTGAAGTAATGCGGTGGGGAGTTTATGACGAGAAAAATCCGGAATCAAAACGCAAGTTGGCGGCTCAAGTGGGCTCCAGGAAGGGCAGTGCGCCCCTACGAAGGACATGAAACAAAACGTGCCCAGCGCGCGTCGCCGCGTGCCGTGCTCTCTCTCGTGGGGTTCGCTGCTCTCCGAAGTATTGTATGCACCGTGGCTGATGGGCTATTGGATTCCCACCGCCCGCGCCGCCTCACCTTTTTCAGATGGGAAGTGCGGACCTACCACGTTGCCGTCCCCCGTTCGACGAATCGAATGGGTTCATCCTTCCGTAAGCTTCGCGCCCCTTCAGAGTCCTCCCGTTCTGCTCCTGCCTGGTGTCTCGCGACGCCAAGCGCCTTCCGTGGAGTTGCGTGCCCTCTTCGCGACATCGGCTGGCAGCGTCTTACGCCGGGTTTCCAAACCCGACGCCCAGCATCCACAGCGTTTCGCACGCTCGCGATGCTTTCGCTACCTGCTTTGTGGGTTTATTTCACCCCACTACCGCGTTCAGGGTTCGCTCTACAGGGTCTGACCTCCAACACAGCCGCTTCACCTCGTCGGTGAACCGTGCCCTCTCGTCGTTAGACGACCAAGCGCTGCAACCTTGCGGCTGCGCCACCCTCAGTCGCCCCACCCTCAGGGCTTTGATCCGTGCCGGAGTTCAGGATCGCGGCGCAGGGTTTAGCTGCGACGTTACCCAATCCCCTCATGAGCTTTTCCTTCTCCAGGTTTTCGCTCTCAATGTCCCGATCTCGCCTTCACAAGATCCGCCGCTCGTGAGATTGCTCGTCGGCCGTGACCGATTCGCTTCCCTTCAGCGTCCAAACACCGAGCTTGGCTGGTCTCTTTCGAGACTGCCGACCTGCCCAAGGTTTTTGACCTGCCTTCCAACCGCTTTCCACCGACGCGAATCGGCTTGCCGCGAATGGTTAACGAGGTCTCTCGCTTCCTCCCTGCGGCCCACTTGAGCCGCCAACGAAGAGGGGACTTTGCAGGTGCCGTACCAACCCGCCCTGTTGCGAAAAATTTTTTTGAACGTGCAATTTCAAGCGTTTGGCCCTGTGCATAAAATTGTGAATTTGTTGTTATCTGTACTGGAGTTCGACAGCGCATGTTGGTAACACCTGAATAAGTTGGGAGTTATCGTTCAGACTGTAAGTGAATTTAATACGTTGCCTGTCCACTGTTTTCGTCTGCGACAACGACAGACTGTCCGCAAGAAGTTGCGAAAAGACTGGAAAAAGGTTGTTGGAGGAAGCAAAAAACCTAATGCGAAGCGACCTCAAATACCGTCGCTGGGACGGATGGCGACTCCGATTGCGAACCAAGTGCCAATAGTGGTAACGCGCCCGCTCATCTCGAAGCCTGCCGCCCGGCAGGCGTGTTCGAATTCGGCAGCGGAAAAGTGACCCTCCTGCGGATGGACGAAAAGGGAGCGGGCTGCTCGGGTTTCGAGAAAACCGCGTAGCACTTCATCGAAGTAAAACCGGCCGCCTGGTTTGAGAACCCGATGGACCTCGCGGAGCGCCGGTCTCCATTCCGGCACGTGGTGCAGAATGCCAAAATCGAACACGGCATCGAATGTCTGGTCGGTAAACCTGAGCTTCGCGGCATCACCTGTTTGGAATTCTACGCGCTTCTGATACTTCTTCGGAAGCCGACGTTGTGCTCTCTCTACTTGCGCAGGATCGAGATCGATTCCCACTACCCGTTCGGCACCAAAACGGTCGAGAATAATGCGGGCACCTTCACCGCGGCCACATCCAATTTCGAGAGCAGTGCCGCCATTCAGATACCCCCCTTTCTTCCTGAGCAATCTAGCCTCGACAAAATGCTGTACCAGTGAGCGCACCGGATTATTGATCGTCAGCGTTTCGATCTTGTTCATCAGCATGGTTGAACTCCTAAAATGCTGCTTCAGTTAAGCACGTTTTTGCTGGCAGTGACCCCAGGGTGACTCGAACACCCGGCCTAGTGTTTAGGAAACACTCGCTCTATCCAGCTGAGCTATGGGGCCCAACTATTTTTTTAACCGTTCACAGGGGGACGTTCCCGTCCGCCCTCGTCGGGCAAAGCCCGCCGAGCCTTCCCCCTCCGCGCGCTGACCGCGAGAGTTTCGGA
>JAHFDU010000296.1 GCA_023248835.1 Myxococcales bacterium
CGGCCGCTACCAGCGACGGCAATTCATCTATCGCCAGCACCATCCCCGGACGGGCGGAATCCCACCAGCGTGCAAAGAGGGTGTCCCAATCGGGATAGGTGACACGCTCAAAGCCCGGCAGGCGCCGCCCAATTTCTCGTGCCAAAGCAGTTCGCTGCAGAGCTTCTTCTCGATCGTCAGCGACGTAGTAGATAGAACGATCGCTTGGCAATACCTCCTGAAGTAGACGTGATTTGCCACAGCGGCGACGACCGAAGATCACGGCGAGGCTAGAGACCGCGCCTTCAAAGAAGGCGTGAAGTCGAGCCGCTTCCTCACACCGATCGAAGAACGGGAGCGAGATCATTTATATTATGTAACATAAGCATTATGTTGTAACAACATAATTATCCTGAGGCGCGAGGCGAGAATTCGCCGTTTGACGAGGAATTCTACGCTCGCAGAGCGCTCGCCGAATTTTGGCAAACGCAGACACCGGAGATCCAGGCCAGCGATCCCTATTTGCATCTCTTGGCGAGGGTTCACGGTGCTGGGTTTGGTCGCGAGTATGTCTGGAGATTCTTGCGGGATGCCAGTTGGCCAGAGCCTGCGAAGCTCGATCTTCCTGGGTTTGATTCCTGGACTGACGAGCGTCGGAGCCTTGTCGCGGACCACAAGGCTCCGACGCTGGCATCGATATCGTCGGAGTTTGTGTAGGTCTTTACTTCCCACCGCCGGTCGCCTAGACTCCCCCGGAAGGAGTCTACATGCTCGGAGACGAGCCCCTTCTAGAAGCGCTCACGTTTGATGACGTTCTTCTCTTGCCTGGCCAAAGCAATGTGGTGCCGCGTGACTGCGATGTAAAAACGCAGCTCACTGAGCGCATCACCCTGCAGATTCCGCTCGTCTCCTCGGCGATGGACACTGTCACCGAGGCGGCGACTGCTATCTGCATGGCGCGGGCCGGCGGCCTTGGCTTCATTCATAAGAACCTATCGATCGAAGAGCAGGCCAAAGAAGTACACAAAGTAAAAAAGGCCGAATCGGGAATGGTGGTCGATCCGGTGGTGGTGCATCCCGACGAGAAATTGCGCCGCGCGCTCGAGGTCATGCGCGCGCATGCGATCAGCGGGTTGCCGGTGGTGCAGGAGGGGCGACCGATCGGTATTCTCACCAATCGCGACATTCGCTTCGAGCGCAATCTCGATCAGCCGGTGCGCGCGCTGATGACCTCGAAGCTGGTCACCGTGCCGGAGGGGACGGCGATCGATGCGTGCAAGGAACTTTTGCATCAGCACCGCATCGAAAAATTGATCGTGGTCGACGCGCACGGTCGCATGAAGGGCCTCATCACCGTCAAAGACATCGCCCAGGCCGAGTCGCATCCCTACGCTGCGAAAGATGAACTCGGTCGATTGCGTGTCGGCGCCGCTGTCGGTGTTGGTGACGATCGTGAAGCCCGTGTGCAAGCGCTGCTGAATGCCGGCTGCGATGTGGTTGCCATTGATACCGCACACGGCCATTCGCGCGGTGTGATCGATGCCGTGGTAGCGACCCGAAAAACGTTTCCGAGCGCGCAACTCATCGCCGGCAACGTCGCCACCAAAGAGGCCTATGTCGCGCTGGTGCAGGCTGGCGCCGACGGTGTCAAAGTCGGCATTGGACCTGGATCGATCTGCACCACCCGGGTTGTCGCCGGTGTCGGCGTGCCGCAGGTAACTGCAATTTCCGAGTGCGCCAAGGCGGCGGCAAAACTGGGCAAACCAATCATTGGCGACGGTGGCATTAAGTATTCAGGCGACGTCGCCAAAGCGATCGCGGCCGGTGCCCACATTGTCATGGTGGGTTCGCTATTCGCCGGCGCCGACGAAGCGCCCGGTGAAATCATTTTGTTCCAGGGCCGATCCTACAAACAGTACCGCGGCATGGGATCGCTCGGCGCAATGCAGGCGGGATCGAAAGATCGCTATTTTCAAAGTCACGTCGGTGCCAGTGAAGCGGAAAAATTGGTGCCCGAAGGCATCGAAGGGCGGGTGCCCTATAAAGGGCCGCTGCAGCAGTCGATTTTGCAATTGGTTGGCGGACTGAAAGCGGCGATGGGGTACACCGGCTGCCATAGCATCGAGGAGCTGCGCAGCCGCGCCCGTTTTGTCCGCATTTCTTCAGCGGGATTGCGCGAATCACACGTGCACGACGTCATCATTACCAAAGAGGCGCCCAACTATCGCGTCGAGAATTCTTAAAATGCGTGACGCGGTCCTAATCCTCGATTTCGGATCGCAATATACCCAACTCATCGCTCGGCGCATTCGCGAACTCAAAGTCTATTCCGAGATCCATCCGTTCCATCTTTCGCTCGAGCGCATCACAGAGATGAAGCCGAAAGCGATTGTGCTGTCGGGTGGGCCGTCTTCTTGCTATGACGTTGGCGCTCCGACGGTGGATGCCAAACTTTTTTCGCTCGGCGTACCAATCCTTGGCATCTGTTACGGCGTCCAGCTCACTGCCAAGTTGCTCGGCGGCCAAGTGTCGCCATCGCCGCAGCGCGAATACGGCTTGGCGCACGTGCGCCTTGGAAATCTTCGCTCGCCCCTGCTGCATGGATTTGACGCTGGTGAAGAGATCACCGCTTGGATGTCGCACGGCGATCGGATCGATAAATTGCCGCCGGGATTTTCTTTGCTGGGTGAAACTGCGCATGCGCCCTGTGTGATCGCCGACCAGAGGCGGCGAATCTATGGCGTGCAATTTCATCCCGAAGTGGTGCATACCCCGCGCGGCGGTGAACTTATCGCCAACTTTGTTTTTCGCATCGCCGGTGTAACCCCGAATTGGACGATGACGTCATTCGCCCAAGAGGCAATCGAACGCGTGCGCGCGCAAACCGGAAAGAGCGGTCGCGTGATCTGCGGTCTCTCCGGTGGCGTCGACTCCTCGGTGGCGGCGAAACTAATTTTCGATGCCATCGGCGATCGCCTCACCTGCATCTTTGTCGACAACGGGCTGTTGCGTCAGGGCGAGCGCGGTAAAGTAGAAACCCTGTTCTCTGGCGCGTTCGGCGCCGACTTGCACGTGGTCGATGCCGCCAGCCGCTTTCTGCAAAAACTCGCCGGCGTGACCAATCCAGAAGACAAACGCAAGATCATCGGACGCGAGTTCATCGCAGTGTTCGACGACGAGGCGCACGAAATTGGCGGCGCTGAATTTTTGGCGCAGGGAACGCTTTATCCCGACGTCATCGAGAGTGTCTCGGTGCGCGGTCCGTCGGCAACGATCAAAAGTCACCACAACGTCGGCGGGCTGCCGGAGAAGATGAAGCTCAAATTGGTCGAGCCCTTGCGCGAACTTTTCAAAGATGAAGTTCGCGAGCTCGGCGCCGAACTCGGGCTGCCGCACGATGTGCTGTGGCGGCAACCGTTTCCCGGCCCGGGTTTGGCGGTGCGGATTTTGGGTGAAGTGACTCGCGAGCGTTGCGATCTCTTGCGCGCCGCCGATGCGATTATCGACGAAGAAATTCGCGCGGCCGGTCTTTACGCGTCGATTTGGCAATCGTTTGGCGTGCTACTGCCGGTAAAGTCAGTGGGCGTCATGGGCGACGAGCGCACCTACGCCGACGCGCTTTGCGTTCGCGCCGTCCACTCTAAGGATGGGATGACCGCCGACTGGGTGCCGCTGCCGTATGACCTGCTCGGCGTTATCAGTCGCCGCGTCATCAATGAAGTGCGCGGCATCAATCGCGTCGTCTATGACATCACTTCGAAACCACCGGGCACGATTGAATGGGAGTAGTGTTTTTTCTGACGCTGGTGATGGTGGGAAAAACCGGCGCGCAATTTGATGCGGACGCATCGCTGCTTTGTGCGCGTGGCGTAGCCGCGGCCGATTTGCGCGCCCCGTCGGCGGCGATTGCTCGAGTAAAAGCAGAGCGACAGGCGCGCGCGCGCGCCGAAAAAAAAATCGACGCAGCGTTGCGCATTCTCGGCGTATCGGAAGAAGAGCAGGGGAGCGCAGCAAAAGCGGAAACTAATTCTATAGAATACGGATCGGATGGATCGGTCGAACTTGAGCTCAAACTTTCGACCAAAGATCTGCATTTGAGTCACCCGGGGCCGAACCGGTGATCGCTCTTCTGTCGTTTGCGCTGGCTGCTTCGACGGTGGTGGTGAGCGGTGAAAACGATTCCGGCGTCGAGGTGATTGGCCAGGCGCCGATCATGTCTGGCGATCGGGTGCAGGCGCGCGGACGGGCGCTTGAGGATGCCCTGCGCAAGGCGGTCGAGCAGGTTGCGGTGGGGATGCTGTCGCCGGCTGAGTTTTCCGCCAAGCTGTCGCAAATTCGGCTGCGCGTAGCGCCCAAAGCCAAACAGTATTTGTTCAGCTACCGAGTGCTCGAGGAGCACGACGACGGTGTTCAATTTGAAATCAAGATCAACGCCGCGATGGACAGCGCGCGCCTGTACCGCGATCTGTCCCCCTCTGCCGTGTCAGTTGCCAACCAAGCGAAAGTGTTGTCGCTGTGTCTCGACGGGAACGTGGATTCCGCCGGGCGCGCCGCGGTCGCAGAGCTTTTTAAGAAGCGTACGACGGAGAACTTGTCGCTCGCCTCGCCGTGTAGCGGAGCCGTACTTCGGATCGATGTCACCGCGGAGTCGGTGCTTCGCGGCACCAATCTGCAGGCATTTGTGGCCACCGCGACGTTGAAAGGGTCCGGCGCAGACATGACAGCGACGGGAGCCGCTTACGGTGCCAAAGCGGACAGCGCCAACGTAATGGCGGTGACCCGCGCGACAAATGGGATCGCCGACGAACTCAGTCAACGAGCGGCCAATGACCTGCGTTTGCATCCACAGGGCGCGATCGCTTTGCGGGTGCTTGCACCCCTGCGACCAAGTGAACTCGATTTGCTGCGGCGCGGCCTCGAGAGTTCACCTGGAGTGATGCGCGTGGTTCCTAAAACGCTCGAGGCGAGCGGCCTCACCCTGATGGTGTACACCCGTTTGACGACTGCGGAATTTCAGCGAGCGATCGACAAGATCTCGCTCGGTTTGCGCCATCTCGAAACCAAACGCACCGACGGCGACGTCGTCGAGGTTCAGCCGGTGGAGTTGCCGCCGCCACCGCCAACGGAGCCAAATTGATGCTTCGACTTCGCTCAGCACGAGCGGCTGTGCTGGTTGTGCTTGCGCTTGTAGGC
>JAHFDU010000297.1 GCA_023248835.1 Myxococcales bacterium
ACAGCTGACAGTGGAGAAAAATCGCAAAATCGCGTTGACGCTCCCGTAAATTCGCTCTTGAAAGGAGGACTAGAGTAGGTGATTTCATGAATGAATCCGAAACTGTAGCTGTCGGCTGTGAGCTGTCGGCGGCGCTCGGACTTCCGAGCGCCCCTGGCTGGGTTTCCTTTGGCCTTGCGGTTACGAGAGAAAATCGATAAAATAAGTGACGCAAGATCTTATTTCCTCTACGAGGCTTAGGCGATCGGGATCCCCCTCACTCTGGGAAATGGATGGCACTGGAAAACGCCACGGAAACGGAAGTGACCCCGGCGGCAGCGACGGCGCTGTGGGCTTTTTTTGCACTCGCAATTGGCGTCAGTCTCAACTACGGCTATCTATCGACCTCGGCGCTGCAGTGGACGGTGGCGGGCTTTGCCTTGGCGCTGATGGCGATGTTTCGCGCCTGGGGCGGCGGGCGCACAACTCCTTCGCAGCACTATGAACTGTTATACGCCGGTCTGCTCGGCATGGCGGTTTTTCAGTGGTGCTTGCAGCCGCACTGGGGCTTCGTTGGGGCGGCCTACGTCTCGCTCTGCCACACCTTCGGTGAGGTCTTTATCGGCGGCGTTCTCTTGCACGCACTGCTGCCGCCGCGTCTGCGGCCGATTGGACTGTGGATCGTTGTCTTGGGTGCGCTGGCGCTGCTGGGGCTCAATGTTCACTACTATCAACACCCGGGCACTGACGTCTGGCAGCTGCAGCAGGGCGCGACCGATCACCTCTTGCACGGTCGCAATCCTTACACTCATGAAATTCCCAACAGCTCACGCAGCGGATACTTCGGCTATCGCATCGACTACTACGACTACCTGCCGCTCAACCTTCTCGTTGGGCTGCCGGGATATCTGATCGGACACGATTACCGCTACTCGCTGGTGGCTTGTGTTTTTGTCGTCGTTGCGGTGATTCAGTTGGCCGGTCGGCGGCTCGGCGTCGCACCGCGTCTGCGCGACATCATCACCTTTGCGTTTTTGCTCCATCCCGCCAATCCGTTTTGCATGTTTCAAGCGTGGACCGAGCCGATGATGCTGGCGGTGCTGGCGCTGTTTGTCTATTTTGCAGTGCGCGCGCCGCGCGGCTACGGTGAGTCGATTTGCTTGCTGCTGCTACCGACGCTAAAACCCTATTTTTTGGTGCCGCTGTTCGCTTATGTGCCGATTTTGAAGCCGCGTTTTCGCTCGCTGCTGGTCGGCGCGCTGGTGGTGGCGGCGACGCTCGGCCCGTTTCTGATTTGGAATTATCAGGCCACCATAAAGTATGGATTGCTGTTCACGTTGCAGCACGTTCCTTTTCGCGGCGATTCGCTCTCGATTCCCGGCTGGCTGTATCAGAACCACAAATGGCAGTGTGGCAAGTTGCCTGCGCTCATCGCCCAGATTGTGGTGGGCGGCATCAGTTTCGGTTTCCTGAGGCGGCGCGGTCTGGGTGGTTTCCTGTTGCTCTCGGCGATGGCGCTCTACGCTTCGTTCTTGGCCGGCTCGCAGGCGTTTACCAACTACTATTTTTTTGTTGGTGGTGTCTTGATTCTTGCCGCGCTGGTGATGGCCGCGCCGAGCCGTTCGGTGGCGGCGGTGCTGCTCGCATCCGATCCCGCCTTGGCGTTGCCCGGTCCGCGGTTTGTTGAAACCGCCCAACCGATTCATGACGCCCCGGGGATCGCCGCCGGGCCGCTCGACGAAGCGCCGAAGTATCAGTGACCGAGTGAAAAACGTCCTTCGACCCTTCGACAGGCTCAGGGCTCAGGATGAGCGGGGACAGGCTCAGGATGAGCCGGGCACAACAATTTCGGCGGCCGTGACTGTTTTATGGGGAGCTTTTGCGCTCGCCGTCGGTGTATCGCTCAACCGCGGGGTTTTTTCAAGTCCAGCGATCGAGTGGACTTGTGGCGGTTTTGTCTTGGTCATGGCTGCGGTGGTGAGAGCTTTTCGGCCGCCGAGAGTAGCAGTGAGTACGCCGGACGCTCTACAGCGCCACTACGAACTTCTTTACGCCGGACTGATCGCGCTCGGACTGTTTCAGTGGCAGGTCACGCCGGCGTGGGACTATCTGGCGCGCGCCTACGTCGGGCCGTGCGCCACACTCGGTGCGATATTTGTCGTCGCTGTCGTCATTCACGCGCTGCTGCCGGAGCGGTTTCGGCGGCTGGCGCTGTGGCTGGCGGTGGTCGGCGCCGCGGTGGTGTGGGGGCTCAACGTGCACTATCAACCCCGGCCGGTGATCGACGTCTGGCAGTTACAACAGGGCGCGAGCGATCATCTTGTTCACGGGCACAACCCCTACGCCCAACTCATCGAAAATAGTTCACGCAACGCGCCCTATGGCTATCGCATTGATCATTACGACTATCTGCCGCTCAATCTCCTCGCCGGACTGCCAGGCTATGTGCTTGGCGGAGACTATCGATACACCTTGGTCGCCTGCATGTTTGTGATTGTGGCGATGATTCAGTTGGTGGGTCGGCGTTTGCAAGTGGCGCCGCGATTTGTCGACCTATGCACGTTTGCTTTCCTGCTGCATCCATCGAACGGCTTTTGCATGATCGAAGCGTGGGTGGAGCCGATGTTATTGGCCGCGGTGGCGCTCTTTGTCTACTTCGCCGTGCGTGCGTCCGGCGGTGCCGGCGAGAGTGTGTCGCTGTGGATGGTTCCGATGATGAAACCCTATTTTCTGGCGCCGATGCTTGCTTACGTTCCGATGCTGAGACCGCGGTGGCGTTCGCTCGGCCTCGCGGCGCTGGTGGCGCTGGCGACGGTACTGCCATTTTTGATTTGGAATTTTCGCGCCACCGTCGAATATGGTCTACTTTTCACTCTACAGCATGTACCATTCCGCACCGACGCACTCTCGATCCCGGCGTGGCTTCACCACACCTACCACTGGCAATGCGGCAAGCTGCCGGCGCTCTGCGCTCAACTCGGCGTCGGCGCGATCTGTTTTGCACTGTTGCGACGGCGCCGCCTCGGCGGTTTTCTGTTGCTGTCAGGCGCCTCGCTGTATGCGTCGTTCTTGGCCGGTTCCCAAGCCTTCACCAATTACTATTTTGTCGTCGGTGGACTGCTGGTGTTGGCGGCGTTGGTGTTGGTGGCACCTGGGCAGGACGACTGCAAAACAGGGAGGAGGCACTTTCCAATCCATCTGCCACTGGCATTGGAACCCCCTGGTCGCTCGACGCTTTTGTCTTCGACGCCGCTGCCGATCGTGCCCGTTCGCTGCATGCCGAGGTGGTCAAAGAGCCGCACATCAATCCTGCACCGCGCCATCGCGAACTATGGGTCCGTGACCCCGACGGCTATGTGGTCGTGCTCGCCAGCCCCGACGGGGAAGCGACGGAATAAGAATTTGGTTGCCGAAAAGCCGTCGAATCCAGATAGAATGGCTCTCCTAAAATAGGAGGTCACATGAACTTGAGACTGGTGATTGTACTGTGCACACTGGCTCCGACGTTGGCGCTCGGCGACGAGGGGCTGCCAAAACCGGGGGTTGAAGTCAAAGCGATCGGCGCGCTGATTGGAAATTTCAACATGAAGGGCACTTCGCCAGCGGGAGCGATGGGGCAGGGATCGCCCGAGATGGCGACCAAGGGAAAACTGATTTGCAATCCGACGCTCGAGGGCTTCTGGATCGGCTGCGAAATCGACGAAGAGATCGGCACCGGTATGCAGGCGATGAAGTTGCACATCCATTTTCTTGCCGGCTGGGATCGCGAAGCGGGCGAATATCGCGCCGTCGGTTTTGACAACACCGGCACCAGCACCTACTTCAGCGGCAAACTCGCCGGCACCAGGCTAACCTTCGATCCGATCGGCAACTACAACTGGCAGGGCCAGCCGGCCAAGGAGCGCTTGACCTTCGATATGACCGACACCAAAGCGCTCAAGTTCATCCACGACATTTCGTTGAAGGGCGCCGCCTACACCACGCTCGAGACCGCAGATTTACGACGCTGGGTGAAGCCGCAAAACGCAGCGACGGCGAAAGTTGCGACGGCGACAAAGACCGAACCTGCCGCCACCAATGTTAAGTGGACGGCGAAACCTGGCGCGCCAGCAGCGCCACCCAAGACCACCACCACGACACCCAAGTAAGCGCCGAGCGCTGACAAGTCGCTATCCGAATAGGCTGGCATCTCCGGCGCGCGCGGTGAGTTTGCCGTCTTGCATCAAGCCCATCTCCATCAGCCAGGTTTCGAATTCGGGCGCCGGGCGGAGGCCGAGCAGCTGGCGCAAGGTAGCGCCGTCGTGAAAACTGGTCGATTGATAGTTGAGCATGATGTCGTCGCCCATCGGCAACCCCATGAAAAAGTTGCAGCCGGCGGTGGCGAGCAGCACCTCGAGATTTTCTAAATCGTTGTGATCGCAGTCGGCGTGGTTGGTGTAGCAGGCGTCGCAGCCCATCGGGATGCCGTGAAATTTTCCGCAGAAATGATCTTCCAAGCCGGCGCGGGTGATCTGCCGCGCGTCGAAAAGATATTCCGGTCCGATAAAACCGACCACGGTATTGAGCAAAAACGGACGAAAGTGGCGCGCCAAGCCATAGTTTCGCGCCTCCAGCGTCTGTTGATCGACCGGACCGTGCGCGCCGATGTGCGCATCGGCCGACAGCGCCGAGCCTTGACCGGTTTCGAAGTACATCACTTCGGGACCAGTCGCCTGGCCAAGTTTCTTGGTCATGTCCCACGCCTCTTGCAACAGCGGAATGGTGACGCCAAAAGACTTGAGCGCTTTTTCAGTGCCGGCGATCGACTGAAACATCAGATCCAAGTGCGCGCCCTCTTGTAGCGCTCGCATCTGCGTCGTCACGTGCGCCAGGCAGCAGTTTTGCGTCGGCACCCGCCATTCGCGAATGAAGCGGTGGGTAGCATCGAGCACTTGGCGGGTCTGCGGCACATTGTCGGTGACGGGATTGATGCCGAACACGGCATCGCCGATGCCAAACGACAAGCCCTCTTTGAGCGAAGCCAAAATGCCGTCGATGCTGTCCGACGGATGATTGGGCTGCAGCCGAGTGCCGAGTCGTCCCGGCAGGCCGAGCGTATTGTTGGCGTGCACCACAACGCGAATTTTTTTGGCGGCCACAACCAAGTCAAGATTCGACATCAACTTCGAACAGGCGGCGATCATTTC
>JAHFDU010000298.1 GCA_023248835.1 Myxococcales bacterium
CAGATTAACCTACGTCCACGTATCGAATTTGGCAAACTTCATCGTGAACGTCGCGCGGCCTTGCGAAGAAGAGCGCACTGCTGTGGCGTAGCCAAAAAGTTGGCGCAGCGGAAGTTTGGCGTCGACCACACGCTGCATCCCGCGCACCCCGACATTTTCGATTTGCGCTCGGCGCGACGACAGATCGCCGAGCACGTCGCCCAAAAATTCCTCGGGCACCACCACCTCTACATCCATGATCGGCTCGAGCAGCGCCGGCCGCGCTGCCTGCAGGGCGCGACGAAGCGCGGTCTGCGCCGCGATTCGCCAGCCGACATCACTTTTGACATCATCACGCGGCTCGACCGCAGTGACGATCGCTTCTAGATCCACGATCGGATAGCCCTCAAGCCCGCTCACCACGCTCTCCTTCACTCCTGCCACTGCGGCCGCTATCGCCATCGGCATTTTTTGCTTGAGCGGTCCCGGCATCTCTTGCGGCGGTGGCGGCACTGCCTCGCGCACCACGACACCGGTGCCACGCGGCCGCGGCTCTACCCGCACTGTCGCGGCGCCGAAAATTAGCTCGGCTTCGTTTTCAGGATTGGCGCGCTCAATCCGCCCTTCGCCTTCGCCTACCGCGGTCACCGTCTCGCGGTACACCACTTGCGGCCGGCCCATACGCGTCGGTGCGCCATACTCGCGCGCGAGGCGATCGTGCATGATTTCGAGGTGCAGCTCACCCATGCCGCTAACAATGGTCTCGCCGGTCTCTTCATCGACGCGCACCCGAAAAGTCGGATCCTCGTCGACCAATTTTCCGAGCGCAGCTTCGAGCTTCTCTTTGTCAGCGGTCGAATTGGCCTCAATCGCCGACGAGATCACCGGTTCATAAGTATCGATGCGTTCGAGCAAGATCGGATGCGCCGGTACTGAGAGTGTGTCTCCGGTGGCGCACTCTTTGAGCCCCATCGCCGCGACGATGCTGCCGGCGCCGATCTTTTCTACGCGCTCGCGTCGATCGGCGTGCACCGCAAACAGACGCGCGATTTTCTCATTCTTACGCAACCGCGCATTGAAGACGTCGTCTCCAACCGTCAACGTTCCCGAGTAAATGCGCAAAAAAACCGTCTTGCGCCCCTCGAACATCGCAACCTTGAATGCGAGCGCACAAAACGGCGCTTTGTCGTCGGCGGGCCGTTCTTCGGCAACCTGAGTGTGAGGATGAACACCGCGCTCAGGCGGTCGATCGAGCGGCGACGGCAGGTAGTCAATCACTGCGTCGAGCAGCGGTTGCACGCCTTTGTTGCGTAGCGCCGTGCCCACCAGCACCGGCACCACTTTGCGCTGCAGCGTGGCGCGACGAATTGCCTGCTTGAGCGCTTCCTCTTCAATCGCCTCGCCAGCCAAATAATGTTCGGCGAGCTTGTCGTCGACATTGGCGATGGCTTCGACCAATTGCTCGCGCGCTACCTCGGCCTGACTGCGCCTAGAAGGATCAATTTCAGCGACGATCGGCCCATCCTCTTCGTTGCCGGTAAAAGTCACTTGATTCATCGCCACCAAATCGACCGCGCCCGAAAAATCGGCCTCGGCGCCAATCGGCAGTTGCAGAAGCACTGGGTGAGTTCCCAAGCGTTCCCGCATTTGCACCAGCACTGGGTCCACCTCGGCGCCGACACGATCCATCTTATTGATGAAGGCAAGCCGAGGAACTTTGAACTTGTCGGCCTGGTGCCAGACGGTTTCCGACTGCGGCTCGACGCCATCGACCGCGCTGAACACCACCACCGCTCCGTCGAGCACGCGCAGACTGCGTTCGACTTCGATGGTGAAATCAACGTGTCCCGGCGTGTCGATGAGGTGGAGCTCGTGGTTGCGCCAGGGTAAGGTAGTCGCCGCGGCAGTGATGGTGATGCCGCGCTCACGCTCTTCCGGCATCCAGTCCATTTGGGTTGCGCCCTCGTGCACTTCGCCGATCTTGTGAATTTTTCCTGAGTAAAAGAGAAAGCGCTCTGACACCGTGGTCTTGCCAGCGTCGATGTGCGCAACGATGCCGAGGTTGCGCACGCGCTCGAGCTTGTTCGACTTGCTGCCGCTGTTGCTGCTCATCGCGTCCTTCGACTCCGCTTCGGCTCGCTCAGGATGAGCGGTTCACTGGTTAGATTCGATCAGGACAAGGATCGCTTACTTGAGCAGATAGATCAGCAACACGATGATCGCGCCGGCCACCACCGACGCGGCGATAATCAGCAACTTCTTCGACGAGTCGATCTCAGCAAGCATCTCTTTTTCATTCATTCGCTCGCCCGGGAGCGCCTTCGCTTTAAGCTTCGGCATCATCTGGGTGCCACCCGATTTCAGCGACAACCGGCGGCGCTCTTCAGCGGACACGGCTATCTGACTCGAATCGACCGGCAAATTCTGGCCGGTGACGCCTGTGGGAGCGAGCGGGTCAGCACTAAGATGTTGCGCCTGCAAACGCGCAATTTCCTCCTCAAGCTCGCCCTTCTTGAACCACGCGGTTTCGCGAAAGCCATCCTGTTTGGGCATCACCGACGGCGCAGACGGCGCCATCATCGTCGCGGCGTTAGCCACTGGGCCTTTGGCCACGACGGACGCCGGCGACAAATTGCTGTCGGCCATCATCGTCGCCGCAATGGCTGGCGGCACAGCGGCCACAATCGGAATCGCCACTGCAGTCGGTGCATCTGCCATAGTTGCCGCTGTAGCCGCCGCCGGCGCTGCGACGGCGCCACTGGCGGCCGCCGCCGGCGCATCCAGTCCGCCGACGCAAACTTGCTGCACGTCGGTAACGAACTGACGGAGGGTCAAGTGGCGACGGCCACTCGACTTCTCCAGCGCCTTGCGCACCACGCGATCGATCGCCGGCGAAAGTCCAGGTCGCTTTTGTGAGGGAGGATTCGGCGTGGCGCTGAGCTGCTGGCTGAGCAGGCTCTGCACGTCGCCCTCGAACGGCGGCGCACCCGTGAGCGCAAAGTGCAGCACCGCTGCCAGGCTGTAAATATTCGAGCGCTGATCAGCCGGCTTGCCTTCAGCTTGCTCGGGCGAGAGGTAGGCCGGTGCACCGAACACTCGATCGCCGACCACCTCAGCGACAGCAAAATCGTCAAGTTTCACCTGCCCGGCGGCGTCAATCCAGATCGAACGCGGCGCCACGTCGCGATGAATCACTCCCGCCTTTTGCGCTTCGACCAGCGCGTCTCCGACTTGCCGTACCATTGAGGAGGCGCGCTCAAGTGACAGCGGCCCTTCGGCACGCACCCACTCTTCCAAAGTTTTTCCGGCAGGAATTTCGGTGGCTACATAGACGGCGCCGCTGCGTGAGCGCCCGGCATCGAGCACAGTCACCAAACTCTGGCACGCCACCTTGCTCAGCTGTTTGAGCTCGCGCAACGCGCGATCGGAGGCCGGCGCAGTCGGCAGCACATCTGGACTCACCGTTTTGAGCCACACCGCCTTGCCGCCATTTTTTAGATCGCTGGCGATAGCCACCGTGCCAGTCGCGGTCACCGTCTCCTCGCCAGTGACCCAAAAACGTCCCCCTACTGGCGCCGCCATGTTCATCTGCGTCGCAGCGGCGTCGCTCGACTCCGATTTTACTGGGGTCTCATTTGACACAGGAACCTCCGCCGGCGACAGACGCGTCGCGTCCATTGGGCAAAAATTGGCTTCATCGGGAAACTGGTGGTGGCACGAAGGACAGGTTCGCATGCTAGGGCCGGATTGTAGTCGCGTCGACTCCGCTCAGCAACTAGAGACGCTATGCACTATGCTTTGACGCGCGCCTTGGTCGCCGGCTTTCCGGGCTCGCCCAGGCCGGCAAACAACTCGCTCGAGGACAACGTCGAACGGCGCGATTCTTCGCTCTTGCGCTTACGCCCCATATTCTTATGCGCTCGCTTTCGCTTGTGCCAAGTGGCCATGGTATTCGAAGCCATCCAAATCCTCCTAGTCGAGGCGGGGTTCTATCGCTGTCCTAGCGCCCTGTCAATCACTGTTCGAAGCAGTAGACCCGGCGCGCCGCCATGACATCGCAGGTAACAGCCGCGTTCTGCGTCCATTTCGAATCGGCAAAACTGTTTGATCCGTCGTCGTAGGTGTCGCCAATCATCACCGAGGTCCAACCGATGCAAGTGTTGCCGGCGGTCCCGTCGGCCTTGGTGCCGGTGAAAACGGTCACGCCCACAAGCGGCGTGGCGTTCTGATCAATCGCTATCGGCGCGGCTAGGGTGCCATCGATCAAGTCCGCCCAGTTGTTGGCGACCACCGTCCCGTCTAACAACGCGTACGGGCTCGCCGACTGCACAAACCGAATCGAAGGCGAGTTGCCCATGTTGTCGCTGAACCAGGCTTTGTAGCTGGAGGGGCGAGGCAATCCCGCAGCCGTCGCCAGGGTCTGACACTCCGCGTTGACCACCGCCACGCTCAACCCAGCGATCGGCAGCGCCACCGAGGAGACAAACACCACGTTGACGCACTGACTGTTCACACATTTGCCAGACATGCATGCCATCCCGCAGGCTCCGCAGTTCATCGGATCGTTGCTGGTATTTTTTTCGCAGCCATCGGTCGTCTTGTCCATGTTGCAATCAAGGAACGGTGCCACGCACGCGCCCGTGCACGCGCCACCGGCGCAGGTTGTTGCCGCTAGATGCTTTCCCGCGCAGCTATTGCTGCAGCTGCCGCAGTTTGAAGCGTCGCTGCTGCCGTCGATCTCACATCCATCGAGCGTCTTGTCGCTGTTGCAATCGAGGAACGGTGCGACGCAGGCGCCGGTGCATGCGCTGCCGGCGCAGGTTGTTGCCGCTAGATGTTTTCCCGAGCAGCTATTGCTGCAGCTGCCACAGTTTGAAGAGTCGCTGCTGCTGTCGATCTCGCATCCATCGGTGGTCTTGTCACTGTTGCAGTCTAGGAACGGCGCGACGCAGGCGCCGGTGCATGCGCTGCCGGCGCAGGTTGTTGCCGCTAGATGCTTTCCCGAGCAGCTGTTGTTGCAGCTGCCGCAGTTTGAAGTGTCGCCGCTGCTGTCGGTCTCGCATCCGTCCGTGGTCTTGTCGCTGTTACAATCTAAGAACGGCGCGACGCAGGCGCCAGTGCAGGCGCTGCCGACGCAGTTGTTGGTCGCCAAATGTTTCCCGAGCAGCTATTGTTGCAGCTG
>JAHFDU010000299.1 GCA_023248835.1 Myxococcales bacterium
AAGCGATAAGAACGGTCAGCACGGGACCTCTTTACCAGTTTGTGAGTGAGTTTGTCGAGCCCAACTGGCTCGCAGTCGGCTCACTTCAACAGAACCAAGATTCACTTATGTGTGGCGCCGATAAAATTCGCCGATCGGCACGCGCCGGCAGGCTGACCAATTCTCGAATCTGGTCAAACGCCGAGGCTGCACTGTCGCGCTCCACCAGCGCAAACACGGTCGCAGCCAGTTCATCCATCACCGAGTCGGGATGGATCCAGCGATAGCCCAGTTGCGCTTCGTCGAAGGCACCGAGATGCGGAGTCAGCTCCTCAAGCTCGAGCAACTTTGAACCGGGAGGGATGAGCAGACGAATCGCGAGCTGAATCGGATCGAGCGCAGAATAGAGATTCTCCTCTTCGATCCACGCGAGCAGTGATCGATAGTCCTCCAGCGTCGACCACGGAGTGAACGGCACCAGCGTCGGCCGCAGCGTCAGCCCGGCGTGGCGACCAAGCGCGAAAACGCGATGCACGTCGGCTTGGCTGTGGCCCTTGTCGAGCAGCCTCAGCACTCGATCGGACAGCGATTCCACCGCGGTGGTGACAAAGGCGCAGCCGAGCGCGGCGAGCTCGGCGAGATGTTTCTGATGGCGCAAAAGGTGTTCGACCTTGATGGTGACATCGAAAGTGACGTCAGGAATTTCCCGGTGCAATTGACGCGCAATGCGGAGCCCGTGCATTGGGCCATTGAAAAAATCGGGATCGCCAAATGTCAGGTGGCGCGCACCGACAGAAATTTGCTGACGAATGTCCGCCAGCACCACCGCTTCGGGCACGGCAAAAAAGCGGCCGCCATAGATCGGCGGAATCGGACAGTGGCGACAGCGATGCAAACAGCCACGACTGGCCTCGACATAGCCGGCCAATTTTTCGCCCTCGCCAGTGACCAATTTGGCATAGCGGTCAAGCGTCGGCAGACGGGCCCGCGACGGCGTCACAAAAGGAAGTCGCTCGATCTCGGTGCGAGCGGGCGGTGGCGTCCGCCCCGCTTGCAGCGTCTCCGCCAGCTCGATCAAGGCGCTTTCGAACTCGCCACCGATGACCGAATCGGCCCATCTGGTCAGTAAAAGGTCCTGCTCCAAAATCGCATAGAGGCCAAAAAAACAGACGTGCGCCAACGGGTTCAGCACCCGCACCCGCTCAGCGACGCGCAGTCCGAGTCGCAAGGCGGTGTGCATCGGCGTCGCGATCGCTACCAACTTGGCGCGGGCGATCTGCTCATCGGAGAGCGTGTCGACCGCGATGTCGACCGCCTCCGCAGCAAACCCGGCATTTTCTAAAAATCCCAGCGTCGAGGCAAGGTGATGCGGCGGATGGCCGAGTTCGTAGGTCGACACCAAGAGGATGTCGCCGTGCGCGCGCATGTTAAGTGCCGAGCCGACAGCCAACCGCTGACCGTCGAAAATCCGATCCGCACTGTCGACTGTGAACTGTCGACTGTCGACCATTATCCCTTCGACTTGGGCGGCACGTAATCTGGCGGCAACTGCGCGCCTTCGCCGAAGAAATACTGCTCGAGCTGCTCGCGCAAAGTTTCCTGCGCCTTCGGCGTCATCAAATCGAGTCGATACTCGTTGATGATCATCTTAGAATGCTCGAGCCACATTTTCCACGCCTCTTGCGAGACGTTGTCAAAAACGCGCTGCCCAAGCGCATCCTCAAACGGCTTCCACTTGACCCCCTCGGCCTCTTTGCCGAGCTTCACACACTTAACCATTCGCGCCATGGCGACGCTTATAGCCCAAGCTCCCGTTCAGTTCAAACACGCATCCGGCGGTATCGCTTCGTAAGACGCTGCACTGCGACCGCGCATGCGCGGCTTGCGGCGAATCAGCGACTCGGACAAGGAGACAGGGATGCAGGGGCCGCTCCAAAACCCGCTGTGGATCGCCATCGCGGCCGGCTGTGCATTCCCCCAGCAAACATAGTCGGTCACACTGGACCAATCGGGAGAGAAACCATGGAGTACCAGGATTAGCTCGCCTCCGTTTTTGTCAATCTCGGGTAGAAAGTTGGCTGCACAGTGATGTGCGTCCAGGGTTGGTTGAACACGCTCGAAGCCGTTGCCGCTGAGGATCTTGTACAGGCAGGAGACAGCGGTGGACGGGCCGGCGTTGTAGAGCTCAGTGCCCTGCTCCCCTTTCATGATCGAGGCATCGAGCCATATTTTGGAAAAGAGCAGCACCGCGTCTCCAGGCGGAACATCGCTCGGTGACAGCCCTTCGCAATCGCAGGGACTTGCGGTCGGGATCGTCCAAGCCTGCGTGGGATCGATCTTCGATCGATAGCGCTCACACGCCGCGCGGGTACGAAAGATAACCGGTGGCTCGTCGACCGAAGGGAGGAGGCGGAGGTGTTTTCCGTCGACCATGCGACGCAGTCTCTCGAGGCGTCGCCGAGGATGTTCAAAATGTGGGCGCGGCCCTTAGCTTCGGGCACCCCTGAATGAAGGTCAGGGGGCGCCGGTGTTTTGGTTGACATCTTTTCCGACGGGCGGCAGGCTGGCTCTCGATGGACGTAGGCGGCTTTTCAGTCGGAATCGCGCAGATGCGCTGTAGCCTGAGCGCAGAGGAGAACCTCGAAAAGGCGATCGCGCAGATTCGTCTGGCCCATCGCATGGGTGGTGAGATCGTTTGTTTGCAGGAGCTCTTTCGCACCTGTTATTTTTGCCAGAGTGAAAACGTTGCGATGTTTGATTTGGCCGAATCGATCCCGGGACCGAGCACCGAAAAACTCGGGCGCATGGCCAAGGAGCTCGGCATTGTTGTCATTGCTTCGCTGTTCGAAAGGCGAGCGGCGGGTATCTACCACAACACCGCCGCAATTCTCGACGCCGATGGATCGCTCATCGGACGCTATCGCAAGATGCACATTCCCGATGACCCGAGTTATTTCGAAAAATACTACTTCACCCCTGGCGATCTCGGTTTTGTCGCGATTCAAACCAAGTTTGCCAAAGTTGGCGTGCTGGTGTGTTGGGATCAGTGGTACCCCGAAGCGGCGCGACTGACCGCGCTGAAGGGTGCCGAGGTTCTTTTTTATCCAACCGCGATCGGTTGGCACCCGCGCGAAAAGGCCACACATGGATCGCAGCAGGCATCGGCTTGGCAAACCATGCAGCGCGCTCATGCCATCGCCAATGGCGTCTATGTTGCGGCCGCCAACCGCGTTGGACACGAGGGTCCGCCCGACGGTGGGATCGAATTTTGGGGCGGCTCGTTTGTTTCCGATCCGTTCGGCGTGGTACTCAAACAGGCCAGCCGCGATGAGGAAGAGGTACTGGTGGTGCGCTGCGATCGTCAGCATCTCGAAAGTGTTCGACGCAACTGGCCGTTTTTGCGCGATCGGCGTATTGATGTCTACGGGGACATTACGCGCCGTCTCGTAGACTAAAAATCACCCTATTCTTAAATTAGGAAAGTCATGGCAAAAAAAGAAAAATCTTTCGTCGAGACCATCGAAGCCATTTCGCCCGCCGATTATCGCATGCCGGCAGAATGGGAGCTGCACGCCGCCACGTGGCTGGCCTGGCCGCACCAGCGCGGCGACTGGCCGCAAAAGTTCAAGCCGATTCCGTGGGTGTTTGCCGAGATCGTGCGCCTGCTTCATACCGGCGAGCGGGTGCGAATTTTGGTCGAGGATTCGCACAGCGAGAAGCGGGCGCGCAAAATGCTTGAGCGCTCGAGCGTTGATCTCGGCCAGATCGATTTTTTTCGCGTGCCCACCGATCGCAGCTGGACGCGCGATTTCTTGCCGCTGTTTGTCAAAAACCCGCAGGGCCATATTGCCGCCACCAGCTGGAAGTTCAACGGCTGGGCCAAATATGACAACTACCGCCACGACGCTGCAGCCTACAAGCCGCTCGCCGGCAAATGCGACTGGACGGTATTCAAGCCCAAAGTCAAACTCGGCGACCATTTTCGTCGCGTTGTGCTCGAGGGCGGCGCCATTGATGTCAACGGCCAAGGCACCTTGCTGGCGACCGAGGAGTGCCTGCTGTCAGAAATTCAGGCGCGCAATCCCGGCCTCAAAAAAGCCGAGCTCGAGAATCTGCTGTCGCAATACCTCGGCATCAAAAAAATCCTCTGGCTCGGCGAAGGCATCGTCGGCGACGACACCCACGGTCACATCGACGATCTGGTGCGCTTTGTCGGCCCGCGCACCGTGGTGGTGGCAAGCGAGATTGACGCCAGCGACGAAAACTACGACCGTCTGCGCGATGCCTGGCGGCGGCTCGAGAAGATGAGCAACGAACGCAACGAAGCACTCGAACTGGTGGCGCTGCCGATGCCGGAAAAAGTGGTGTTTCACGGCAAGCGTTTGCCGGCCAGTTACGCCAATTTTTATGTTGGCAATCAAGTGGTGCTGGTGCCGACCTTCAACGATCCCAAAGATCGGGTCGCGCTCGACACGCTGGCGCGCTGTTTCCCGACCCGAAAAGTGGTTCCGATCTACGCCCGCGATTTGGTCTGGGGCCTCGGCACGCTGCATTGCATGACCCAGCAGGAGCCGGCCTAGTTCATGTCATCTGCAAGTAGTTTCTTCCCGTGGGCGTGGGCGTAGGCGTGAAACGAAAATCCGCTCCCGTGCTCCTTCGCGATCGGCGTGTTCGACCACGACAGATAACTGCATCACGTTTCAATATGCGGTGGGCCTAGTTCACATGCGAGTGGAGGAGCGCAGAAAACTCCTCGTCGTCCATCAAGAAGAGTTGCGCGCATGTCGTCGCTGCCCCGACATGATTGGTCCTGTGGTGGTAGGTGCGCCGGCGCTGTCGGAAATTTTTCTGATTGGTCAAGCGCCCGGCGATCGCGAACCCAAGCTCGGTCGTCCCTTCGCGTGGACCGCAGGCAAGACGCTGTTTCGTTGGTTTGAATCGATCGGCATCGACGAAGCGAATTTTCGCGCTCGCGTCTACATGGCCGCGGTCTGCCGCTGCTTTCCGGGAAAAAATCCGCGCGGTGGCGATCGAGTGCCGTCGCCAGAGGAAATTGATCACTGCGCACCGCACCTTGCGCGCGAGCTCGAACTCTGCCGTCCCAAACTGCTGATTCCCGTCGGGCGCTTGGCGATCGAGCAATTTTTCGAACCGCGGCCGCT
>JAHFDU010000300.1:0-2969 GCA_023248835.1 Myxococcales bacterium
CGGCTGTTTTCAATCGATGAGATTCGGACCGAAAACGACTTGCTGGTGATCGGCCTCGGAGCGCCGACAGAGGGAATTGGTCGACGATTGCTGCGACGCCGGAACTAGCCGGAATTAGATAAAGATTTATGGTAAAAGCCGCCATGGCCCGGCGTCTTTTTTTGTCACATGTGCGCTGTTTGCGCTCAACGCGGCGCTGCTGTTGCCTAGTCTCGGCCGGCGCCACACTGCCCGGCGCTCAGGGTCATTGCGGGTTGGGCTGGTTTTTGACATTGGCGGCCGCGGTGACAAGTCATTCAACGACGCCGCATACCGCGGTCTTGAGCGAGCAGCGCGCGAACTCGGCGTGGTCGCCGAATACATAGAACCGGGCGAGGGCAGCGATCGAGAGAGCGGATTGCGGCTCTTGGCGGCCAGCGGTTTTGATCTGGTGATCGGAGTCGGGTTTATTTTTTCCGACGATCTTTATCAGATTGCGAAGGAGTACCCGCACGTTCACTTCGCTTGCATTGACTATGCAAAGTTCGATGCGCATGGTTTTGTCGTGCCGCCCGAGAACTTGGTGGCACTGAAGTTTCGCGAAGAAGAGGGCTCATTCCTCGTCGGCGCGCTGGCGGCGCTGATGTCGAAATCACACACCGTCGGCTTTGTCGGTGGTATGGACATCCCGCTGATTCACAAGTTTGAAGCTGGCTACAAAGCAGGCGTTCGACAGGTGTGCCCGAACTGCCGCGTGCTTTCAGGCTACGCCGGGGTCACTGCCGACGCGTTTCGCAATCCGGCCAAAGGCAAGGAGTTGGCGTTGGCGCAATATGCCGGCGCTGCCGACATCATTTTCCCCGCCGCCGGTTCGACTGGACTGGGTGTTTTCGAAGCGGCGCGTCAAGAGCATCGCCTGGCGATCGGAGTTGATTCTGATCAGTACGCAGAAGCTCCTGGCAGCATCCTGACCAGCATGACCAAGCAGGTGGACGTCTCGGTGTTCGAAACGGTGCGCGCGCTAAAAGAGCGGCGTTTCGTCGGCGGAGTGCGCACGTTTGGCCTGAAAGAAAATGGTGTCGACTACGTCTATGACGCGCACAACCGCGTGCTGATACCCGCGGGTGTTCGTGCGCAGGTCGAAGCATTGCGCAAGAAAATTATCGCTGGCGAGATTGTGGTTCCCGACAGAGAGAGCAGCCATGGCGGTTGAAGCGCTCGGCTGCAGCCACTTGTGGAAACGATTCGGTGAATTTTGCGCCAATGCCGATGTATCGCTCTCGGTCGAGCGCGGTGCTTTGCACGCAGTGATCGGCGAAAATGGCGCCGGAAAATCGACGCTGATGCGGGGCCTCTATGGCATCGATCCTCCAGATGAGGGCGAGGTTCGATTCGGCGGCGAAGTGGTGACGGCTTCGGTACAAAATGCGATCGCTCGCGGCGTCGGCATGGTGCACCAACACTTCATGCTGGTGCCCACCTTGACGGTGGCAGAGAACGTCATGCTCGGGCGCGAGTCTTGTCAACGATTGCTGCTCGACGAACGAAGAGTGGAGCGCGAACTTGGCGAGGTGGCGGCACGTTACCGTCTTGCAGTGGAGCCGCAGCGTCTGGTGCGAGACCTCAGCGTCGGCGAAGCGCAGCGAGTCGAAATTTTAAAAGTGCTTTGGCGTGGCGCTGACGTGCTCATCCTCGACGAACCGACGGCGGTGCTGACGCCGCTTGAGGTGGTCGAACTGGGCAGGACGCTACGAGAGTTGTGTGCATCGGGAAAAACCGTCGTGTTGGTCACTCACAAACTCGACGAAGTGATGACGCTGTGCGACCGAGTGACGGTGTTGCGCCGGGGTGAAGTGGTCGGCGACCATCGGGTGGCCGACACCAACCCGCAGAAATTGGCGCTCGCTATGGTCGGTCGTGAAGTTGATCTAGAGCGGCGGCCACTTCCGATGCGCCAGCCGAGTCGACCTCGTCTGTCCGTAGCTGGTTTCTCCGTCGAGCGCAGCGACGGAACAGCGGCATTGGTCGATGTCTCTTTTGATGTCGAAGCTGGAGAGATGTTGGGCGTTGCTGGGGTGGAGGGCAACGGCCAATCAGAGCTGGTGCTTGCACTTGCTGGGTTGCATTCGCAGTCTGGTGGTCGCGTTTCTGTCGACGGTGAGGACCTCACGGCATACAGTCCGCGCCGTCGGCAGCGATCAGGCCTCCGCTGGATCTTGGAAGATCGGCAGCAGCGTGGGCTGGCGCTCGATTTTTCGGTCGAAGAAAATGTCCTGCTTGGCCATGAGGAGAAATACTCGAGAGCAGGATGGGTCGAGCGCGCCAAGTTGCGGCGGAATGCCAAGCAAGTTATCGAGGCAATGCAGATCAATCCACCGGACATCGATCGGCCGGCGCGAGCGCTGTCGGGAGGGAACCAGCAAAAGATCGTGGTTGGCCGTGAACTTGGGAGCGCGCTCAAGGTTCTTCTCTGCGCGCAACCGACGCGCGGTGTAGACGTCGGGGCGGCTGCCCGAATCCACGCCGCCCTGTTGGCAGAACGCGCGCGCGGCACCTCTGTACTGTTGCTGTCAGCCGACCTCGATGAGCTGCTCTCGCTCTGCGATCGGATCGCGGTGCTATTTCGCGGGCGCATGGTCGGCACCATCGTCAATGATTTTGCGCGCGCGGCGGAGGTGCGCCAAACGCTGGCGCACTGGATGTTGGGTGTCCTTCGACAGGCTCAGGATGAGCGGTTATGAGGCCCCCCGCTCATGCTGAGCGAAGTCGAAGCACCGGCTCAGGACAACCCTTCGACAAGCTCAGGGCGAACGGGGCGGAGGCTGTACTTCCCACTCTTTGGGCGTTGCTGATTGCGCTCGCTGCATCGACTTTGCTTCTACTCGCACTCGGACGCGATCCGGTTTCAGTGTATCGACTGTTTGTAACCGGAACGTTCGGCTCTGGGTACGGGTTTGGCCAGGTGCTGTTCAAGATGACGCCGCTGTTGT
>JAHFDU010000300.1:2985-5122 GCA_023248835.1 Myxococcales bacterium
CAGGCTTGGCAGTCGCGGTCGCGCTGAAGGGAGCCGGCCTTTTTAATGTCGGTGGCGAGGGACAGATCACCTTTGGCGCCTTTTGCGCCGCCTGGGTCGGGGCGCATCTGCCCGCCGCGGTGCCGCACGCGTTGGCGCTTGCCGCAGCGCTGGGTGCTGCATTTTTCGGCGGCGCTTTTGTCGGCGCGATCGCTGGCGTGCTGCGCGCGCTGCGCGGTTCACATGAGGTGATTACGACCATCATGCTTAACTTTATTGTTCGCGCCGCGATGCTTGGCATTGGACTGCGGCTGTTCTTGCGCGAATCCATTCATACTGCGCCGATTGTAGATGCGGCGCGTTTGCATCGGCTTGCCGACATGAGCGCAGTTTTTAAGGGCTCAGCGGTGAACGAATCGCTCCTGGTAGCACTGTTGGTGGCGTGCGGTCTGGCAGTCTTCTTGCGGTACACGGTGGCCGGCTTTCGGCTGCGCGCAGTGGGGCAAGCGCCACTCGCCGCCGAAAGCAGTGGGATCTCAGTCAAATGGCAGATGGTTTTTGCCCTTGTGCTTTCGGGAGGTCTGGCGGGCCTTGGCGGCAGTAATTTTGTGCTTGGATATAAATACTATTACGAAGACGGGTTTTCCGGCGGCGTGGGATTTCTGGGTATCGCCGCAGCGGTGCTCGGGCGCAATCATCCGCTCGGCGTGGTGGCGGCGGCGTTTCTGCTCGGCCTGCTTTCACAAGGCGCGCTGGCGATCAACGCCGAAGTTCCTAAAGAGCTGGTCGATGTGCTGATCGCTGTGCTCTTGATTGCGACCACCGTGGCAACCCCCGAAGTGCGCCGCCTACTTTCGTCGCTGCCGAGCCGAGTTCGCCAAAACAGGGCGGCATGATCGGATCTTTTGTGGGCGCGGTCTTGCGCATCAGTGTTCCCTACTCGCTCGCGGCAGTCGGTGGCGTGTGGTCGGAGCGATCGGGCGTCATTCAAATTGCTCTCGAGGGAATTCTGTTAGGCGCGGCGTTTTGCGCCACGCTCGGTGCGCATGCAACCGGTAGCGCGCTTGGCGGCGTCGCCTGTGGCGTCGGATGCGGAGCGCTGCTGGCGTTGTTGTATGCGCTTTGCGTTGTGGTCGGTCGCGGCGATCAAATCGTCTGCGGCATCGCGATCAATCTTCTGGTCGACGGCGCAACTCGTTTTTTTTTGAAACTGAAATTCGGTTCGTCCTCTAATTCTCCGCGGGTGGTCAGTTGGGAGCAGCTGCCGCACCCGGCTTTTTTCTTTATTGCTGTGGCTGTGTTTTTGCCGATTGTGTCGGCATTTATTTTATCGTGGACGCGTTTTGGTCTGCGCGTGCGAGCGGTAGGAGAGCGCCCCGATGCGGCCGCGTCGCTCGGTGTTCGTCCGACGAGGGTGCGGCTTGTAGCGGTGGTGCTCAGCGGCGCTGTCGCCGGCCTTGGCGGCGTCTGGCTTGCAGTCGACCAGCACCAGTTTGTCGCCGGCATGTCAAACGGCCGCGGCTACATCGCACTGGCGGCGATGATTCTGGGGAAATGGCGTCCGCTCAGCGCCGCCCTGGCCGCTCTTACATTTGGTGCGGCTGAAGCGATCGAGGTGACCCTGCAAGCCTCTGGCGGTGGCGCGCCAGTGTGGCTGGTGCAGATGTTTCCCTACGTGTTGACACTGATCGTGCTCGCCGGTTTTGGCGGAAGATCGATCGCGCCCGCAGCCTTGGGAAAATCGGAGCAATGATACAATCGTAGATGATGAAGCGGGAGAAGGTTGATCACAGACAATCGGGCGACAGCCATCCGAAAGAAGCTGAATCGGTGCAGAGCGTCGACGCCGACATCGAGACACTATTGCGCGTGCAGCGACGCTTGCGGGCACAGGCCTCTGGGACCGCGCCCGATGCGCCGCCTGAGTTATGGGGGGGGAGCGGACCGAAGCCCGGCACAACCGGCGTGATCAAGCGGCCGCAGCCGGTCCAGATCGACGGGCAAGCCATTGTGCTACCGCCCGGTACAGTGGTGGTGGCGCAGGATTCGCAATCTGGGGTGTTGCGCGCGAGCGTTTACTCCGGAATCGGGAACGGCAAGACGGCGGTGCTGCCGTTGTCGAATTTTCAGTCAGAACCAGGGCTGACGCATCTCGACG
>JAHFDU010000301.1 GCA_023248835.1 Myxococcales bacterium
GGAACAAACAGTCGCGACAGTTTGTGCGAGCAAAAATCAAACCACGACGGATTGCGCCACGGGAAAAACAGCTCTGGCGCAAGTAACAGCAGTTGAAAATTTCCTGCCAGGGTTCGTACTTTGCGAAAAAATTCACGATCGCTCTTCTCGGCGCGATCGAACGCCTGCGCGGCCGGTTCGAAGGCGACGCGCCGCCCACTGAGACGCACCCGCATCGGCACCAGCAGATCGTCCAAAACTGTTTCTGCTGGCAAAGGTGAAAACAGCGATTTGCGCAGCGCGTAGAGTGCGCCGCTGACGCCAATGGTCGAACCGCTCTGGCCCTCCCAGCGCCGAATCGCGGCCTCGTAACGCCAGTAGGCGCCGACCGGCGCGTCGCCCTCGAGTACCAGCTGGCCTGAGACTGCACCGACGGTTTCGTCCGCCAGACCTTTGACCAGCGCCTTGATCGCATTTTTCGACAGCGGCTGCCGTGCGTCGGTAAAAATCAAAATCTCGCCTTGGGCCACCGCGACCGCTTGATTGAGTGCCGCTGGTTTGCCGGCCCGCGCAAGCTCGAGCACTTTGCAGCGGTCACCCCACGCTGCCGCAGCCTGCCGTGCGCGCGCCGCGGTGTCATCCTCAGCGCCGTCGCATGCCACCACCACTTCGGTAAGATTTTGCGGATAGGTCTGTGCGCGCAAATCGTCGAGCTTGCGCGCGATGGTTTCAGTCTCGCGATAGGCAGCGATGATCACCGTCACCTGAGGCTTCACCGATCGTCGCGCCAGCGACATCGGAAGCAGGCGCGCGCGCAAGAAACAAATCAGCGGATAGCCGGCGTAGGAATAGAGAACCAGCGCCAACGCCGAGAGAAAAAGTGCCACCATCTAGAGCGAAAACACGCGATCGAGACGCAATAGCTTAAAAATCGCCATCGGCTGATCGCGCAGTCCTTGCAGCTTCAGTGTGCCGCCGTCTTGCCGCAACCGCTTGTAGAGCGAAACAATGGCGCCAACGCCCGAGCTATCGATGAGTCGCAGCGCCGAGAGGTCGAGCGTGACTTGGCGCCGCTTGTCGGTGAACAACTGATCCATCACCGGACGGAGATCAACCGTCGAGAGCGCATCGAGTGATCCTTCGATGCGCAGCACCGTCTCCGCTTCGCTGTCCTGTCGAGTGACCTTCATGACGGCCGGCTGGCGCTTTCAGTCACCGTCGGCTGGACATAGTTCTTGCGCATCGACAAGACGTTGCGATCGCCGGCCCGATACGTCACCTGATCCATGAACGAACGCATAATAAACACTCCGAGACCGGACTCAGGCAGGTCGTCAAGGTTCGGCTCCGGTACCTCGGTCCAGTCGAAGGCATCACCGCTGTCGATGAGGCGAACCGCGATCGATTCGGCCGCGGTTTCGATCTCGATTTCAATGTCTCCGGCGACGCGGCCACGATAGCTGTGCAGCACGGCGTTGTTAAACGCTTCGCCAACCGCCGAAATCACCTGGTCATCAAATTCGCGATCGACGCGGGAGGGGCGGCCGGGTTTCTGCCCCACCAGTTTGGCGGCAGCCGCAACCACGCGCAGCACCAAGTCGCGATACTTTAGCGAACTTGGAATGGCAAGTTTGATCAAATCCACTGATAAACAGACTACAAGATCTAGGCGCGCCATGCGAGTTCAAGATAAACTGGAGAGGTGACCGGCGCGGTTCGTGTGAGCAAGCGGATTCTCGACATCGTCAGCTCGACGATCGGGCTCGGGCTGACGATGCCGCTCTATCCGCTCATCGCCGCGGCGATCTACATCGATTCGCCTGGGCCGCTGTTGTATCGGCAAAAGCGCGCCGGACAGCTGCTGCCGTCGTCGCCCGAAGCCGGTTTTCGATTCACCGAATTCGACATGTTCAAATTTCGCACCATGCGCCCGGATGCGGAAAAGACCACCGGCGCGGTGCTCGCTGAAGCCGGTGATCCGCGAGTCACCCGCGTCGGCCAATTATTGCGGCGCACTCGCCTCGACGAGGTGCCGCAATTGTGGAATGTACTGCGCGGCGAGATGAGTCTGGTCGGGCCGCGTCCCGAACGTCCAGAGCTCATCGGCAATCTGGCGCTGGCGATTCCGTTTTTCGAAGAGCGCATGCGCGACGTCAAACCGGGAGTTACCGGTCTAGCTCAGGTCTCGCTCGGATACACCGGCGCGATGCTCGAAAAAGGTGAAATGACACCGTTTCGCGAGGCTTTGACAAATCCGTTCAAACTCGACGGCACCGAGGGCGCGCTTGCCGACGACATGCGGCTCAAGATGCTCTACGACTTCGCTTATTCGGCGTCGCTCGAGCGTTTTTCGACTTTCGCGCGAATGGAGCTGTCGGTGATTTTGCGAACGCCGTGGGTCATGCTGCGAGGGCTCGGTCGCTGACTTTCTCGATTGCGCATGTGTTGTCGTCGTTCGGCCGCGGTGGCCAAGAGCGCGTCGCGCTCGATCTGGCGCGCGGCCAAGCAGCGCGCGGCCATTCCGTATGCGCGATTTCACTCGCTGGCCCGGGCCCGCTCGGCGACGAATTTGCACGCCAACAAATCGCGACGCTTACCTTACAAAAGAAAGTCGACGGATTTGATTTCCGACTGCCATTTGCACTCAGCGCAATTTTTCGCCGACTGCAGTGCGACGTCGTTCACACCCACAATCCGCAGCCGCTCATCTACGCAGCGCCGGTAGCGCGGCTGGTCGGCTGTCGCACCGTCCACACCAAACACGGGGCCAACCCCTCTTCGTCACGAACGCTTTTTTTTCGCAACTTGGCCGCCCGCTTTGTCGATCGAACCGTCGCGGTCTCCGCCACCACCGCCGAAGTCGCCAAGCAGCGCCACGAAGCACCGCTTGACCGCCTGCGGGTCATCGAGAATGGCATCGATCTCTCACGCTTTGGCCCCGACGCCGCCTCCCGCCAGCAAATCCGCCGCGAACTCGGCATCGAAAGTGACGCTTTCGTCGTCGGCACAGTGGGACGTCTGGCCAAAGAAAAGAACCAAGCTCTGCTTTTGCGCGCGATAGCGCCATTGCTCTCGCAAAAATGTCAGCTGGTGATGGTAGGCGACGGCGAAGAGGCCCCTGCACTACGCGCGCAGATCGCCGCGCTGCCAAAGGCGCAACAGCCGGCGGTGCATCTCGCCGGCGCGCGCGACGACGTGCCACGCTGGCTGGCAAGTTTTGACGTTTTTGCCCTTTCCTCGAATACGGAAGGTTTGCCACTGGTCATTCTCGAGGCAATGGCGACCGCATTGCCGATCGTGTCGACTACCGTCGGCGGTATTGCACAAGTGGTCGTCGATGAAGAATGCGGCCTATTGGTCGCGGCCGGGGACGAAGCCGGCATGCGCGACAAAATCAACTCGCTTGAAAAAAACCGCGCGCTCGGCGAAAATTACGGAGCAGGTGGTCGTGCCCTCGCGCTTGAGTGCTACTCCGCTGAGCACATGGTGGAGGCGTACTTGGCACTGTATCGGGAGATCGTCCAGCGACATGCTTGAAGCAGGCGAAGTGGAACAGCGCGTGCGCAATGTGGTGAAGCGAGTGGCCAAACTCGCCAACGCTGATTTTTCTGCCGACGCAGATCTTTTTCGCGAACTTGGAGTTGAATCGGTCGCGGCGCTGGAGCTATTGGTGTCGTTAGAAGAGGAGTTCTCGATTGAAATTCCCGACGCGGCCTTCAATGACGCGCGTACAGTACGCGCGCTGGTGACGGTGGTGGAGGGCCTGACGTGAAATTCGTGCTGCCACTTGCGCGCGCGATCGACCCTGATCTCGCAGCCGACGTTGAGAAGCAGGCAGTCTATGTTTCTATCGACCTTATCGCTTTGCGCGTCAGTCCGGATCGCAGCTCAGTCGAAATCGAAGGCCAAGGCGATGAGAACGAACTGCGCGCCAAAGTGGAGACTTTTTTGCGCTCGATGGTGTCGCGTTCGCGTCCGCTCGAGCGAAAAATCGTTCATTCGCGAAAGCGAAATAACCCCGCATTACATCGAGCGGTGTACCAAGAAATGAAAAAACGCGGCTGGGCAATAGAGCTCGGTCGCGGCCAGGTTGGACTTACCGGCCCAGCGCTGCTGGCGGCTCAAGCCATCGACCGGCGTTGCGCGCAGCTCGCCCAAGCGCAGTTTGGCGCCGTCGAGGCTGCCTATCCGGCGCTGATTCCAGCGACGGTGCTTGGGCGCTGTGGCTATTTTCATTCTTTTCCGCACGCGGTTTCGTTTGTCAGCCACTTGGTCGAAGACTTCGATCGGATCGAAGAGTTTCGTCGCGCCAACGCGGCAGGTAATTTGGTAGTTCCGATGGGCGTACTGCCAACCCCCGAAGCCTGTCTGACACCCGCGGTGTGCTACCACGCCTACCAGTCGCTCGAAGGCGAAAAACTTCGCGCCGGGCGCGTGCTCACCTCGGTCGGCAAATGTTTTCGCTATGAATCGAAAAACATGACCGGCCTTGATCGTTTGTGGGATTTCACCATGCGCGAAATCATTTTCATCGGCAACGAAACTTGGGTAAACGCCCAGCGACAAGCGGCGATCGATGCCGTGCGCGCTCAGATGGAGGAATGGGATCTGGAGGGAACCATCGAGACCGCCAACGATCCATTTTTTCCCGCCGCCTACGCTAGCAAAACCTATTGGCAGGTGCGCGGTGATCTCAAATTCGAATTGCGACTGACGATCGAACCAAAACCTGACGGCGAAATGCGCTCGCTGGCGGTCGGATCATTTAATCTTCACGAGAATTTCTTCGGTAATACATTTGACATCACCGCCGACGACGGCGCGCCTGCCTTCACCGGCTGCGTCGGTTGGGGGCTTGAGCGCTGGGTGCTCGCTGCTTTCACTCAACACGGTTTTGATGCTGCCGACTGGCCGAGTCGGCTGCGCAGCGAGATTTTCTCGTGACCTTTTTCGACCAGCTCATCCTGCGCATCAAGCGCGGCGAGTCAGTGCCGGCGAAAGTGGCGCGCGATCTGTATCGAGCGACCGAACAGTTCGAACTGCCGCGTGGCCCGGTTCTCGATCAGTTCTATCGCTCGCTTTTTTATGCCCACGACGCGCTCACTTCCTCCTCAGAATGGGCGGCGTCCAAATTCTTGTAC
>JAHFDU010000302.1 GCA_023248835.1 Myxococcales bacterium
GCGGTCGGAGATTACTGCCGCAGCCACGGCAAACGCGCCACTTCGCAGCTGCTCGGGAAACACGGCAAGTTGCTGGCGTCGATCGAACCCAGCCTGCGCGCGCTCGAGGGAGTGGAGGCACAGCCCGCACCGCCGCCGCTGCCGGCGGAAGAAGCACGCCGACGACTCTTCGAGGCGCTCAGCGAAACCCTGCAGCTGTTTCTCAATCAGCAGCCGATGTTGATCATCCTCGATGATCTGCAGTGGGCGGATGAATTGACGCGGGAATTTCTCCGGCGCCCGGGAGACACGCTGTTTTCGAGCACCAAGAGCGTGCTCATTGCCGCCTACCGTTCGGAGGAAGCCACCGAAATTGAGTCGCTGTTTGAACTGCCGGCCTCGCATCGCGTCGACCTGCAGCCGCTGGATGAGACGGCTGTCGGTGCCATCGTGGCTGACATGCTCGGGCTCACCGAAACCAGTAACGCACTTGCGGCGCTGGTGCGATTTCTCACCCTACGATCGGAGGGCAATCCTTTTTTCGTCGCCGAATACTTGCGCCTAGCGGCTGAAGAGGGCGTGCTCGAGCGCGATCAACAGGGACGCTTTCGTCTGCGCGCCGATCTGGCCGAAGGCGATTTTCGTCCCGCCGAGCTCGCATTGCCGGCGTCGCTGCGAGAACTGGTCAGCCGCCGTCTCGAGGTGCTGCCCCGGCCGCTCGCTGAAGTGGTCGAATTCACCGCGGTGCTCGGTCGCGAGGCCAGCGACGCCATGCTGGCGGCGGCGTGCACCCTGTCGCCGGACGAGACCACCGAGCGCGTCCGTCAACTGGTGGCGCGCCAAATCTTTGAAGATCGCGCCGAAGGTCAGGTCTGCTTCGTCCACGACAAACTGTGGGAGGTCGCGTATGAGCAAATCCCCGGCGATCGACGTCAGACACTACATCTTTCCGCCGCGCAACACTTGGAGAATCAACATCAGCACAACGTCGACCCTTACGTTCGCTCGCTGGCGCGCCATCACGACCGAGGTGGCAACGCGCGGCGTGCCATTGACTACTACGAAAGAGCGGCCGAGCAGGCGACCGAGGCGTTTTCCAATCAAGAAGCGATCCTCTATTTTCGCCGCGCCCTCGAACTCAGCCGCACCTTGCCCAAAGACAGCAGAGTCGCCAGACTACGAAGATCGAAGTGGCACGGCGCGCTGTGTAACGCCTATCTTTGCTCGGGCAAGGTGGCCAAGGCTGTGCAACACGGCGAGCGCACGCTGCGTGGGGCGGGCAGGCGGCTGCCTAAGAGCAAGATCGGGCTAGGATTCGGGGCGTTGCTCTTGGCGCTGCGCATTGTCGGTCAACATGTCTGGCCAGCGCTGTTCCGAAAACGTGATCCCGAGAAACAGGCACTGATGCTGGAAGCGGCCGGCATGTGTCATCGACTGACCGAAGCGTTTGTTTACGAAAACGATGTCCTCAACGGGATCTATTGTGGGCTGCTCGGAGTGCGTTTGGCGATCGACCTTCCACCTTCTCCAGCACTCGCCCGGGTGCTCTCCATGATGTGCCCGATCGCTGGAATGATTCCTCTGCATGCGGTAGCTCGTGCCTGGCGTCGCCGCGGTCGTCAAGTGGCGAGCGCCTTCGATGACCCCGATCTTCAAGCGTACTGCCTGTCACGCACCGGAGTCTATTCGGTCAACGTCGCCGAGTGGGAGGACGTCGATCAGTCACTCGAGCGCAGTCAGGTGCTGTCAAACCAAATCGGAAACCGTCGCACGCTGGAAGAAAGCACCATGATCCACGCAATCAGCCGATACTACCGGGGCCAGCCCACCGTGGCGCTCACCGGCTTTCGCCAGGCGCTAGCCTCTACCCTGCTGCGTCGCGATCTTCAGATGGCGCAATCGGCGCGATCAGGCGTTGCCCAATGCTCGCTGCGACTCGGGCGCAACGTCGAAGCGCTCCAGGCACTGAATGAAAACCTGGCCAACTCCGACACCGCTACCGGGCAGTTTTGGAGCACCGGGCTGATGGCGCAAGCACTGACCCAAACCGCTGATTCCGACAATTCCCTGTCGGTTGCCGAAGCGGCACTCGCGGCGATGAAGAGCCACCCCCCGATGGTATACTGGCTATTCCCGGGTATCGTCGGCACTTGCGAGGCGCTCTGGGTCTTGCTCGGGCGCCAAGTCTCCGTAGCGGCGAGCAGTCATATGCGAAGCGCCCTAGAGCGGGCGGTGGCCGGCTTAGAAAAATTCGCACGCCTGATGAAGTTTGCCGAGCCCAGTGTCTTTCTTTTTCGCGCCTATCTACAGCTCCACCATCGCCCGCACAAAGCGGCGCTTAATTTTGCGCGCGCTCTCAAATCGGCACAGGATCTCGCGATGCCGTATGAACAGGCCCGCGCCCACTTGGAACTCAGCCGACTCGACCCCGACGAGCGCGCACTCCACCTAACCGCGGCAGAAGAGATATTTGTCGACATCGGCTGCCTGCACGAGCTCGGCGAAGTGCGATCGGCCAAGGAGCGCAACGGATGCTGAGCTGGCGAAAAAAAAAGAGTCCGCCCGCCGAAACTCCGCCGCCTCCGCCACCGAGCGGCGGCAGCGATCTCGACTCTGCACTCGATACCTTGGCAGCGCTGTTGCGCACGCTCGGCCAGGGAGCGTTCGATCTCGAAGAGGTCAATGCCGACGCTGTGGCTGAGCTCTGCGAAAAATGGGCACAGCACGTGCTCATCTGCGCGCCGCGTCCTAACCAGCCAGACAGCAAGGAAAAAAAAGACGACGCCGAAACCGGCAGGCGCGATTGGGTCGGCATACGCCAGTTTGTCACCCAGCAGCGCCGCAGCGAAAATGTCTACGTCAGCAAGGTTCTTTCCGATCTGCGTCAGGTCATCTGGGCGGTGCTGACCAACCTCAACCGATCGCTTAGCGATCACTCGGAGCTCGAAGCCGAAGTGCAAGACCTGCTCGATCGTTTACGAGCAGCGGCTGAAAATCGTTCAACCGAGGAGATTCGCAAGACCACGGTCGAGGCGCTGAGCAACATCAATCTCGTGCTCGCCGAACGCAAAGAGCGCCAGAAGGCGCAGGTGATCGAGCTCGATGCGCGCATCAAGTCGCTCGGCCGCGAGCTTGAAGACTCGCGCGCAGACACTTCCGTCGATGCTTTGACCCGAGTCTACAATCGCCACGCTTTCGAAGGCCATCTCACGCACACCGTCGATCTGCACGGTCTGTTCGGCCACTCCTCCTGTTTGGTCTTGGTCGACATCGACCATTTCAAGCAGCTCAATGAGCTGTACGGTCGGTCGGCCGGCGATCACGCGCTACGGCAGCTGGCGGACAAGCTGTCGCGCAATTTTTTGCGCCGAAACGACTTGGTGTCACGCTCGGGCGACAACGAATTTTCGATCGTGCTGCGCGAAACTGACCTCGCCGACGCGCGCAAACTGTGTGATCGGCTGCAGCGCTCAGTCGCCGAGCTTACTCTCGTTCATGAAGATCGCGAACTTCAGATCACGATTGCGATTGGCGTCTCCCAAATCCGCGCCGACGAAACCGCAACCGATTGGCTCGAGCGCACCGATCGAGCCCTCGCCGAGGCCAAGCGCCGCGAACAGGATCGAATGGTTGTCGCCGAGTGAGGCAGAAAAAATTTGTGATCAAGGCGAAGGCACGCGATCGTTTTGGTATGGAGTCTTTGTGCTGCAGCCATTGCAAACAAGTGTCGTCGGCACTGAGGCGCGGATTCTGTCGCGCCTGTTATTTGCGGATGTGGCGTGGCGCCGCCCTGCCTGAAAACGCAACCTGCCAACTCTGCGCAGAGCAGCGCCGCCCGGTACTGCGCTGGACCAAAGTGGGCGGGCAAAAAATCATCATGTGCCAGAACTGCGGCTTCCTCTCTGACAAGGTGCGGCCGCGCGCAACTTCCATCGACGACCTGCAGGCCCGATTTGACCGCGAACGGAGGCGAGTCTATGACCGCCGGCGCAACTACTCGATCGACAACCAAGATCCGGGCGAGCGACGGTTGGCGATGAGGCGGGCGAAGCGCCCTTCGACAAGCTCAGGATGAGCGGAACTAAGATTTCATTGTAATTGTAGGGGGGCTTGAAGTAGATTTCGCTTCGCAATGACACCCAAGCGAGTTTTGGCGGTTTTGGCAGTTTTCATCGGCGCCGGCTGCTACGCGCCCGACATCGCCGACAACGGCTACGCTTGCAAAATTGGCGACCAAGTCGGCTGCCCCGAAGGCCTCGTCTGTCGATTGTGCGACATTCGCAACAATCCCGCTTGGGCGGATGGCTGCTGCACCCAAATGCCGCTGCAGACCGGCGTGATTCCGTCGCCGTTCTCCGACGCTTCCAGCGACGGGCTGCCGGACGGCGACTGGTTCGACGCCGGGCTCGACGCCTGCGCCTCGGTATGCGCCGATGTTTGCGTCAACCTGCACACCGACCCCGACAACTGTGGCAAGTGCAGCCACAGCTGCAGCGCCGGCGCGCCGACCGACTCCACCTTCAGCTGCATCGCTGGCATCTGCGCCTACGATTGCGGCAGTGGCATGCACGTCTGCGGTCGCAAGTGCATCGTCGAGAGCGCCACTTCTTGCGGCTCAAGCTGCAGGGCCTGTCCTGCCGTCGCCAACGGCACTTCGCGCTGCAACGGCGGTCAGTGCGCGGTCACCTGCAACCACGGCTACGTGCAAGTCGACCAAACCTGCGTGCTCGCGGTCAACGTCAACGTCACCCAGATTTCGGCAGGCGACTCGCACACTTGCGCGGTGACCAGCTCCGGCGTCGCGTGCTGGGGCCTCAACAGCAGCGGCGAACTGGGAGACGGCACCACCATGAACAGCGGCGTGCCGCAGTTTCCCACTGGCCTTTCGAGCGGCATGAAAACACTCGGGGTTGGAACAACCTCTTCGTGCGGACTGAACAGCACCGGCTCACTGCTCTGCTGGGGGGACAACAGCAAAGGCCAATTTGGCAACGGCAGCGACGTGACTTCGAGTCTAACGCCACTTGCGACACTGTCGGGGCTGAGCAAATTCGCTGCGGGTGTTGCGCATGCCTATGCGATTACCGCCAGTGGATCGCTGCAGTGTTGGGGTGCCAATGAGAGCGGCCAACTCGGAGAC
>JAHFDU010000016.1:0-12512 GCA_023248835.1 Myxococcales bacterium
GGCCCAGAAAGAATCGAACTTTCAACAAACGGATTAAGAGCGCTCGCTCTGTCCACACGCGGTTCTTCTCAATTCTTGTGGGCCCAGAAAGAATCGAACTTTCAACAAACGGATTAAGAGTCCGCTGCTCTGCCAGTTGAGCTATGGGCCCGAAAGCGGCATGTATGCCTCGTTGCAGGCATGGCGTCAAGGTATAATCGGCCATGGTTTCCGCTGTCATCCCCACCTACAACTACGGCCGCTTCGTCGAAAAAGCGGTCCGAAGCGTGCTTGCGCAAACCTACCAACCAATCGAATGCATCGTGGTCGACGACGGCTCGAACGACGACACCGCGCAGCGCCTGCAGTCCTTGCCGATTCGTTTGCTGTGGCAAGAGAATCGTGGGCTGTCTGCCGCTCGCAACCGCGGCGTTGCTGAGGCAAGCGGTGACCTCATCGCGTTTCTCGACGCAGATGACTGGTGGCAGCCAGACAAGATTGAAAAACAGGTCGCCGCGCTCAAACCAAGCGACGCCGCCGTCGGTTGCGGAATCCGCAACTGGTCTGCCGACGGCAGTCTGCTGTTTTGCGAACGCGCCAAGTCTCCGACTGAACGCTGCGAGCAAAACCTTCGCCTCATCGCCACCCGTCAGTTGTGGATCGGCGGCTCCGGCTCGGGCGCGCTCATCCGTCGACAGGTGCTCACCGCACTCGGCGGCTTCGACGAAAGCTTACGCGGAGCCGAGGACTGGGACCTCTGGCTGCGCATCGCCGCCGCCTACTCCTTTTCCAATGTCGACGATTTTTTGACCAATCTTTTTTGGCACGGCACCGGCGTCTTTCGCGATCCACCACGGATGGAGGAAAATCAGTGGCGCGTCTACGAAAAAGCGATCGCGCGCTGGCCAGAGACGCTCGGCGCCTCGGTACGCAAGCAGATGCGCGCTCTCATCCTCGCCGACGCTGCGGGCGAGTGGATCGCCACCGGCGACCGCGCCAAGGCGCTGGCGTGCTACGCATCGTCGTTGCGACAGTGGCCGTTCGCACGCAAGCGCTGGCGACGCGTCGCCAGTTTGGCGGTTCGCCAAATTGTAGCGCGGCTGCACAGCGAGTAAACTGCCACTCCCAAGGAGACGCCATGGCGACTGAGGTTGAGGTGGTAGAGAAGGTCGTGGAGGCTGGAAAAACGCTCGAACTGCGTCGGCGTCAAGGCAACTACGAAATTCGCATTGCGGGTGCACTCGCTTGGGCGACCGACATCACTCGCTCGGAAAAATCGCTGGCTGAATTGACGCTGGCCCCCTTGGCCGCGCGCGATGATGTCGCGGTGCTGCTCGTCGGCGTTGGCATCGGCACCACCTTGCGCGCGCTGCTCGATCTACCCGGCGTCGCGCGGGTCGACGTGGTGGAGTCCTCGCCCACTCTCATCGACTGGCAGGCGCGCCACTTTTCTGCGCACAACCGCGACGCGCTCAAAGACAAGCGCGTCCACCTCCATGCGCTTTCTGTCGAAACACTACTTCACGCTCGCAGTGAACACGGTGCGCCGAGCGACGGCTGGCTGGCACTGATCATCGATCACGATCAGCACACCTCGCCCTCGCTTGGCAATGAAAACGCGATCGTTGATCTCGAGGCCGCGCTGCGGCCAGGGGGCGTGCTCTCCACTTGGTCGAGCGCGCGCGACACCGCGCTGCTCGGCCGCTTGCATGCGCGTTTACAGAACGTCGCCGAGGTGATCGTGCCGGTCGACATTGAAGGCAAGAGCGCGCTCGACTACGTCTACCGCGCCCGCCGCCAGCCCGCGCCCACCAAAGGGGCCAACTGATCAGCCGACAGCCGACAGCCGACAGCTGACAGCCAACAGTTTCGGACACGGAAGAGGCCGGAAATTGCAATTGAGTTTATCGGTTGCACGAGCACTCGAACGTTTCGAAACATCCGTTCCGCGCTGTCGGCTGTAAGCTGTCAGCTGTCGGCTCGCCGCAGCGGTAGCACAACGCGAAAAACTGATCCGATGCCGAGTTGCGACTCGACCTCGATGGTACCGCGGTGACGCTTGACGATCTCCGAGCTGATGTGCAAGCCGAGGCCAAGTCCGGCCCGCCCCTGCAGCGGCACATTGGAACTGCGAAAATAGGGAGTGAACAGGTGCTCGACTTCGGTGCTGTCGATGCCAATTCCTTGATCGATGACTTCGATGATCCCGTCGGTGCCGCTTTTTTCCACGCGCACCGTCACCGGCGTCGCCGCGTCGCTGTAGCGCAATGCATTTTGGATGAGATTGGTCACCACTTGCACCAAGCGAATCGGATCCCATTTTCCAAGCACCGGCGCTGGCGCATCCAGCCTGACGACAGGGCGCGGACCAGCCGTGGGAGCCAGAGCGATGGCGTCGCGGCAGAGCGCCACCAGATCAGTCTCGACTGGACATAGCGGCAAGTCGCCGCCAAAACGAGCGCGCTCAAACAGTTGTTCGACCAAGGTGAGCAAAAGCGAAGTATGGCGGCGCAACCGTCCAATCACTTCTAGACGACGCTCTGGGTTCGACAGCACGCTCGGATCCATCTCCAACATTTGCACGTTGGCCTGCATCGAGGCGAGCGGAGAGCGCAGTTCATGCGACGCCATCGCCAAAAAGCGATCCTTGAGCTCGGCCGCCTCATGCAACGCGGTCACATCCTGCCAGCAAGACACCGCTGCATTGATGGTCCCGTCGTCCTCCGGCAGCGGCGCTCCGACGCTGAGATAGTAGCGCGGCGGCAGATCGTCGCGAAAATGCACCTTCATCTCGAGTGGTGGCGGGGTTTCACCCGAGAACGCGCGCATCACCGGCAGCTCCTCAGACGCCACCGGACGACCGTCCAGATGCGCCAGCGTCACGCGATGGCGCAGCACTCTCCAGTCGGTCGAGTCGCCGAGCAGCTCATTGAGCTCGCGTGCAGCGCGGTTGCGGTGCACCAGCTCGCCGCTGCGGTGCACAACATTGACCACCATCGGCATGTGCTCAATCGCGGTGGCAAGAAGTTTCTGTTGTTTGAGCGCTGCGGCCAATTCTCGAATACGAGCGGCTTGCGCCTCATCTTCCGGCATATCCGCTGGTTCGCTCATGGCAAACAGATCTTTCCCAATACCGCCGCTCGAGACGCACCGGTGACCGACGGCAAGCTTGCACGATCGCCACGAACCGTAGCCAGCGCCAACAGCGAAAACGCGACCGCCTCTTTGGCATCGGCCGAAACCCCGCTCTCGGCAAACGGCCGCACCGGAATCGGCGACAGCTCGTGCGCAAGTTCCTGCATCAAGGTCTGGTTATGGGCACCGCCGCCGCAAACCAACATCTCGTCGATGCTCCCTCGACCCAAGACGAAACGTCGATAGCTGTCGGCGATGGCGCAAGCAGAAAAAGCGACCAAGGTTGCGAGCAGATCGCACGGCTTGCGATCGCGATGGGCGGCCGCCCACGTCTGCGCTTGCGGCTCACCGTAACGCTCGCGTCCGGTCGATTTGGGAGGCGCCAGGGCGAGAAAATCGTCACGCAAGAGTTGCTCTAGGAGATCGTCTTGCACCGCGCCTCGGGCCGAATAGCGGCCCTCTCGATCGATCGCGTCGGCGCCGTCGGATGCCAGCGGCGCCAGTGCATCGATCATCATGTTGCCCGGGCCGTTGTCAAAAGCGATCACCTGTTCGAGGTCATTTGAAATCACGGTGACGTTGGCAATGCCGCCAATATTTTGCAACGCGACGCGCCGATTCGGTTGGCGATAAAGCACCCAATCGGCGTAAGGCACCAGCGGCGCGCCCTCACCGCCAAGCGCCACATCAGCGCAGCGAAAATCGGCGACGGTGACAATGCCGGTGCGTGCGGCAATGACCGCGGGCTCGCCAAGCTGCAGTGTCGAAGCGGTGCCGCCCTTTGTGCGCACTACAGAAGGCGGTGCATGCCACACCGTTTGACCGTGGCTGCCGATGAGATCGACATCGCCAGCCGCGACCTTGGCACGCTCGATGACAGTGAGCGCCGCCTTGGCAAAACACTCGCCCAGCCAAAAATTTCGCTGGCACAAAGTTTCGGTGTCGGCATGAAGCAGCGCCGCGATCTGGGCGCGCTCGGCCTTCTTAAAAGGCAGGGTGCAGAACTCGATGAGATGGGCTTTGCAATCAGCGCCCTGCCCTTGCCACTTTACCAGCGCGGCGTCGATGCCGTCGAGCGAAGTGCCCGACATCAGACCCACCGTGAGCCACTCTTTTTTTTGGTGGAGGCGTGCGAGCGGGTTCGTCGACATCAGCGGTGGTTGCGAATCAGATCGCAGATTTCGCGCACCGCGCCTTCGCCGCCCCGTCGCTGCGTGACATAGTGCGCGGCGGCCCGCACCTCTTCGACTGCATCAGGCACGGTGGCGCCAAAACCGACTTGCTGCAAAAGCGGAATATCGACCAGCTCGTCGCCCATAAACGCCGCTTCCGGCGCGCTGACGCCGACATTTTTGGCAAGTTCAGCAAACTTCGACGCCTTGTCGGTGACGCCAAAATGAACATGCTTGATACCAAGCGATTCCGCCCGCGCTCGCCCCGAACGTACGTCGCCGCTCGACAGGATCGCAATCTCGACCCCCGCCTGCTGCAACAGCTTGATGCCATAACCGTCGCGCACATAAAATCGCTGTGACCATTCGCCATTCGGCAAAAAATAGAGATGTCCGTCGGTGAGCACACCATCGACGTCGAAGCAAACCAATCGTATGCGCTTGAGGCGCTCTCCAGCATCAGGCGGCAAGGTGGCGCGAGCGTGGCGCTTTTGCACAACCGCAGAATGCCACAGATACAGACAAAATAGGCGTGAATTCGCTCTCGGACGCGTTCACAGATCTCTCGACAAAAAAGGCGCGTTGACTATTCGGCCAAAGCGGAATGCGTTATGGTTTGTTCATGAAACCATTAGAAAATCGTATCGCGATTATCACCGGAGCATCGCGCGGTATCGGGCGAGTCGTCGCATTAACGCTGGCGCGGGCTGGAGCTGATATCGTCGTCGCCGCCAAAACCGAAGAGGCCAATCCCAAATTGCCGGGCACCATTCACACCGTGGCCCGCGAAGTAGAAGCGCTCGGCCGCCGCGCTTTGCCGGTAAAACTCGACGTGCGCGACGATAACGCCATCGACGAGATGGTGCAAAAGACCCGCGCTGCGTTCGGGCGCATCGACATTCTCATCAACAACGCCGGCGCACTGTGGTGGCAACCAGTGCTCGAAACCCCGATGAAGCGTTACGATCTAATCCACGGCATCAATTCGCGCGCGGCGTTTGCCTGCACCCGCGCTGTGCTGCCGACCATGCTCGAGGGCGGCTTTGGCCACGTCCTGGTCTACTCGCCGCCTATTTCGCTCGACGCGCTGCCCGGAAAAGTCGCCTACTGCATTTCCAAGTTCGGCATGACCATGCTGGCGCACGGCCTAGCCGTCGAGATGAGTGGCAAACCGTTTTCGATCAACGCGCTCTGGCCGGTCACCGCCATCGAGAGTCAAGCCACCATTAATTTTGGCCTCGGCGGTCCTGCGATGTGGCGCAAGCCAGAAATTTTAGCCGACGCTACACTCGCAATTGTTTCCAAGCCGCCGGGTGAGCTCACTGGGAAAGCGCTGCTCGACGAAGATCTGCTGCGCTCCGAAGGCGTCACCGATTTTGTTCAGTACCGCTGCGATCCGGCGCACGAGCCACCGCACATCATGGCGCGCGACTTTCCCAATACTGGCCTGGCACCGGCCAAAGGGTAGAATGAACTCCTTCAGCGAATTCTGGCCATTTTATGTGCGCGAACATTCGCAGCCGCTGACGCGTCGGTTGCATTTTGTTGGCACCACTTTAGTTCTCTTGCTGGTGATCGCAGCCGCCGCTCTGAGGCGTCCTTGGCTACTCTTGTTGACGCCGGTATGCGGCTACAGCTTTGCCTGGGCCAGCCACTTTCTCGTCGAGAAAAATCGCCCGGCGACGTTCAAATACCCGCTCTACTCACTGGTCGCCGATTTTGTCATGTACGGAAAAATGCTGCGCGGCCAGATGGACGAAGAAGTGCGTCGGGCTAGCGCTGGCAGTTCCGGCAATAAAACGTCGACCGCCCGCTCTGCACAGCACGCGTAATCGCTTTGCTACACTGCGGACACGCCTCGCCTTCGCGGCCATACGCTGCGAGCGAGTGCTGGTTCTCGCCAGCGTTGCCGTCGGCGTCGACATAGTCGGAAAAGCTGGTGCCGCGATTTTCAATGGCGCGCGAAAGTACGTCGAGGATCGCCGCATGAAGACGCGCTGCAGCGACGGATTGAACACGATCGGCGCGCCGCAGCGGCGACAGGCGCGAAAAATAGAGCGCTTCGCAAACGTAAATATTGCCGAGGCCGGCGACGCGTTTTTGGTCGAGTAAGAAGGCCTTGAGCGGCTGCTTCGACGCCCGCAATTCTGCTCGTAAATAGTCGACGGTGAAGACCGCATCGAATGGGTCGGGGCCGAGCACCGCCAGCTCGGTCGACTGCCGCAATTGGCTGCGCAGGTAGACGCGCAATAGACCAAAGCGACGCGGATCGACGAGCCGAAGGTCGACCCCGTTGTCGAGCGAAAGCACCACGTGGGTATGCGGACGCTCCGCCTCTTTCCGCGGCGCGAAAACCAGGCGACCGCTCATGCCGAGATGCGCCAGCAGCACTTTGCCAGTGGATAGATCGACGGTGAGATATTTGCCGACGCGCGCAACCGCCAGCACCGAAGCGTTATGACAGGCGCGCTTGAGCGCCGGTAGATCGATCGGCTGCCGCAACTTGAGTCCGCTTGCGCGCACCGCATCGATGTGACGGCCAACCAACCCCGGCCGCAGGGTGCGAACAACGTTTTCGACTTCAGGCAGCTCGGGCATCGCTCCGTCCGATCGCATTCGACAGCTCAGCGAACTCTTCCACCGAAAGCGTTTCACCGCGCCGCCCCGGATCAATTTTCGTCTCGGCGAAAGCGGCTTGCAGAGTCCGCTTCTCGGCGATGACCGACAAAGCATTGCGCAGGGTTTTTCGACGCTGCGAAAAAGATGCCCTCACCAGCTGATGAAAGTGCTCGAAGTCATCGATCGGCACGCGCGTCTTTCCCTTTTCAAAAGGAACAATCTTGAGCACCGCCGACTCCACTCGGGGCGGCGGCACAAACGAGCCTGCGGCCACCCGCGTCACCAGGCGCGGCTCACCCACCACCCGCACCATCACCGAAAGCGCGCCGTAGGTCTTGTTGCCCGGTGGCGCTAAGATCCGGTCGACCATCTCGCGCTGTAACATCACCACGATCGCGGACAAATGGGCGCGCGCCTCAAGCAGACGGAACAGCAGCGGCGAAGCAATTTGATACGGCAGATTCCCCACCACCACTGGCGGCACCGCTTGCGCCTTTGCGGCAGCGACATAGTCAAACGTCAACGCGTTGGCCTCGACGATCTCAATCCGTGCATCGCTGCCAAGTTCGTTGCGCAGGATTTCCACCATGTCGCGATCGCGCTCGATCGCGATGACTTTTCCTGCCGCTTCTGCCAGCCGCGCGGTGAGCGTGCCGAGCCCGGCACCAATCTCAATCACGCTCTGGCGCGGTGACAAACCGCAGGCCCTAACGATGGCCGAAAAGACCCGTTCCTCGACGAGGAAATTCTGGCCCCAGCTCTTTTTGGCGTGCTGGCCATATTTTTTTAAGAGTGCTTGGGCCTGCAGAGTCATGAGGTGAGCGATAGGCCCGGCGCCGCTTTCAGATCAACCGGCGCTCGCTCGCCGCGTCGCAAACGGTAGTAGCCAGCGCAAGCGATCATGGCAGCGTTGTCAGTGCAGCGCTCAGGCGACGGAATAAACAGGTCGACGCCACGTCGCTCGGTCTCTGTCTGCAGCGCTTGACGCAAGCCGCGGTTGCAAGCCACCCCGCCTGACACCACCAGCCCGCCAAATTTCTTCTCGTCGAGCGCTAACATCGTCTTCGAAACCAGCTGCGCCACCACTTGGGCTTGAAAACTGGCGCATAGATCGGAAAGCGCCTGTTCCGTCGGTACACCGTGCTTTTGCACATGGGTGGCCACCGCAGTTTTTATCCCGCTAAAACTGAAATCGAGTCCGCGACCACGCATTGCTTGCGGCAGCTTGACTGCGGCTCGGTCGCCGGTTCGCGCCAATTTGTCGACCAGCGGCCCGGCGGGGTAGCCAAGCCCGAGCAGTTTTCCCACTTTGTCGAACGCTTCTCCGGCGGCATCGTCACGCGTGGCGCCGAGCAGTTCATACTTGCCAAAATCGTGCGCCACCACAATCTCCGAATGACCTCCCGACACCAACAGGGCCAAATGGGGAAACGACGGCACCTTTTCGACGTCGAGAAATACCGCGCACAAGTGTCCCTCAAGATGATTGACACCGATGAGCGGCAATCCGCACCCAAACGCGATCGCCTTGGCGGTCTGCACACCCACCAGCAACGCCCCAATCAGCCCCGGTCCGCAGGTGACCGCGATGGCGTCGACTTGCGACAAACCGATCGCCGCTCGTTTGAGCACTGCGTCGATCACTGGCAGTACGTGCACCACGTGGGCGCGTGCCGCGATCTCCGGCACCACGCCGCCAAATCCGGCGTGAATTGCGATCTGAGAAGCGACCTCTTCAGCGACGACCCGCCGACCGTCTTCGACGATTGCAGCCGCCGTCTCGTCACAAGACGACTCGATTCCGAGCACGAGCATGGGGTCTTATAGGCCGCGCAAGACGGAGCGAATCTCGCTCGAATACTCGCCCTTGGGCTGAAGCTCGAGATAGTGCTGATAGGCGGCTTTGGCTCCAGAGCGATCGCCGAGCTGTTGCGCGGCGAAGCCTTCGATGAGATAGGCGTCAGGCAATTTCGGATCGAGTGCGAGCGCGCGCTTTGCTCCCGCCAGCGCCGGCTTGGCGGCACCACGATCTAAATCGATGCGGGCCAGGCCCGCCAGCGCGGCGGCTCCTTCAGGATTGCCGAGCAGTGCCTCTTCGAATGCGCTCTTGGCTTTCTTGGTTTGCCCACGTTTGTAAAATCTGTTGCCGGACTCGAGTGACGCCTCATAGGAAACGGCTCCCTTCGCGGCTGGAGCCGGCGTTTCCGTCGCTGATTCTGGCTTGGGCGCAGTGGTCTTGGGTGTTGCCAGTGGCTTGCTCAACCCGATCGGGCCCGCGATCGACGATGTTGGCAACGGTGCCGACGCAGAGGACGCCGGCGCGTCCGCAGCGGCCGGGTGAGCGCTGGCCGCCAGCACCGGAACCGCTTCGGGATCAACCTGTCGCGCTTCGGCTTTCGCCATTGACGGGGACGTCAACAACGCGGCCGGCCCCACTTGGGGAGCGTCAGTTCGAGGGTACAGAACGAGCACCAGCAGCGCCACCACCGCCAGCGCACTCACCGACGCCGCCACCATCATCCGCCGTCGCCACTGCGAATGCGCGGCCAGCACCTCTTGGTCAAAAAGATCGTCGTTGCGCAGCTGTACAGTCGGCTGCGTGCGCTCGGCGCTGACGTCCCTCGACGACGACCGAACCTGTTCAACCATCACCGGCGGATCCACCTGCGCCTGCAGGGCAGAGTAATCAAACAGCGGCGTCTCGACCGATCTTGTCTCAGCCGGCGCAGCGGCCTGGCTCTCCACCTGCGCGTTGACTTGCAAGTTGGCGATCGGCAAGAGCGGCGCTGAAACCGGAAGGTCAACACTATGCGAGGTGCCGTTGCTGTGCCCGCCAGAGCCGCTCGACGAGGGTGACATCGACAACGACGATGCACTCGTCGCCGCTCTAGCCACCTCTTTACTCTCGTGCATGATCGGCCTTTTGCGAAGCTGCTCGAAACGCGCACCCTCGGCGCCGAGCACACCCTCGGCCACCAACTTGGCCAGCAGCCGAGCCGCCTGCAAATCGGGGATGCCGCTGTCGTTGATCACCTGCAACAGCGATCGCTTGCCTGTGCACAGCCGTAAGATCGGATTGACCTCGTCGGGCAGACGATCGAGATGACGCGACAAGGCTTCGGTGCGTACCGTGCAAACGATCTCAAGCGGCGGCAGCCGTTCGACAGTTACGTTCCACTCATCAAGGCGACGCAGCCCCTCACTCACCAGTGCGTCCAAACTCAACTGCAAAGTGGGACGGCGACGGGTGGATTGAAACTTCACCTCAAAGTCGCCGCTCGAAAACGTGAACAGGCGATAGATCGCCTCTTCCCCTCGCAGCGGGCCAACCTCGGCATCGATCACCAACCCGGCGCGAAAATAGAGCAGCCCGTGCTGTTGCTCGGTAAATAGTTCGACCACGCCACTCTTGCGACTGGCCTCGAGCGACTCGAGAAGGTCGACCAGAGCCAGATCCGAAAGCTCGCCCGAAAATGGCACGTTCGAGTCTTGCGCGTCGACCATTGCGCGTTGCGCGCGGCGCTGCAATAGCAGCCGAACCCGACCGACCAACTCTTTGGCGTAGACTGGCTTGGCCACACACTCGTCGACGCCTAAGCCGAGAGCGGAGATGCGATCTTGTGGCCGCGATGGAGCATACAGCGCAATGATCGGCAGCGCTTGCCAGAGTGGATTTTGGCGCACCCGCTGCAGCAAACTCTCGCCGCCGACATCGACGTCGCAAATAAAGAGATCGGGCAGCTCGGCCTCGAGCGCGGACAGTACGCCCTCGCCAGACGGGGCGCGCGTGACCGCGTAGCCAGCCTTTTTTAGACTCGCCTCGAGGACACGCACACTTTTGGCATCCCCCTCGGCAATCAAAATCCGCGATTTTGCAGCGGCGCCCAAGACAGTTAAGTCTATGTGGTGTCTAAGGTACACGCAAGTGGTATTTGAAGTATTTGAATAGGTCTACTGCAAAAGCAATTGATACGTGAAAGAAATGTCACCCCGGCTGCAATCGGCTGATCGTCGTTACGCGTCGGGAATCGGCCACGAGTCTCCCCATAGCGACGCGCCACCGTCGATGCGCAGGGTGGCGCCAGTGACGAACAGCGCCGCCGGTGACGCCAAGTAAATGATCGAGTGGGCAATTTCGGTGACGCTACACAGTCGCTTTTGTGGCGTGCGACGGCGGCTCTGTGCCACCAGCTCGGGCGGATACTGCGCCATGCCCGAAGACTCGACCACGCCCGGTGCCACTGCGTTGACGCGAATATCAAACTGCGCCCACTCGATCGCCAGCGACTGGGTTAGATTCTCGACACCGGCGCGCGCTGCACCGGTGTGCGCCATGCCGGGAAAACCGCGTGCGATGTTGGCAATCACGTTCACGATCGATCCCGAGCGCTGTTCGAGCATGGTGCGGGTTGCCACTTCGCGCGTCATGTAAAAAGTGCCGTTCAAGTTATTGCGAACCACCGCTTCAAATCCGCGCGGTGAAATCGTCGCTGCCGGCGACGGGAATTGCCCGCCGGCGTTGTTGACCAAGATGTCGATTTTGGAAAAGCGCTCCACCACACGGCCGACGAATTCCGCAATCTGCGCCGGCTCGCGGATGTCGCACGGCGCGGCATAGAGATCGCCTCGACCTTTGAGCGCCGCCGCAGTTTCTTGCAGCCGCTCGGGCTTGCGGCCACAGATTGCGACTTTGGCGCCGAGGGCCAACATTTCCTCGACGGTGGCGCGTCCGATGCCGCTGCCTCCACCGGTGACGATGGCGACTTTGCCGTCGAGAAGTCCAGGAGCAAAGGGATTACGCTGTGCCGATTCAATATCGAGCATGCGACTCTTCTAACATACTAGGCGCACGGATGAATTTTCTCTAACACTTTTGGCCACGTCTTCCGTATATAAAAGGGCGATGCAAGATTTGCGAGAACGGTTACAAACCACTACGCCGACGGCGCGCTTGCAGGCTTGCCGTGCTTTGCGACCGCGCGACTTTGCTCTGCTGTACGCCGCCTGTGCCGCTCTACCGCCGCTCTCGCTCGACGAGCTGGTACCGGCGGGGAGCGATGGCGAACCGGTGATCTTCGCTGGCAAGAACTCCCTCGCTGCTTTCAGCCACTTCGAAAAGCGCTTCGTCCGATACGGCAACGAGATCTTCGGCTACAACCACCAAACCATGGCGTGGCTGACAGGGCCGGGTTATTTCAGCGCCCTCGCTGAGGAGAATCGTCGAGAACTACTGTTTGACTACGATCGTATTCCGACTCGTGCGCCCGAAGGCTGGCCACCGATTCGCGAAAACCGATCGGGATTTAGCCGCCTGGTTTTTCACAACCTGCACGACTACTGCAGGCGCGTCTGCGACGGCGTCCTCATCGGCAGCGCAACCCGTCTCGGCAAACCGATGAACTCCTATTTCATTTTGGCGCGTGCAAAATGAAATTTTTCGATGTCTCGACGAAAAACACCGACGACGGTTTGAGCTCAGTCCTCAGCTCGCGCGGGTGGCGCGCGGCGGGGGGAAGGCTCACGCGGCTTTGCCGCGGGAGGGGGGACGGGAAAGTCCCCCGGTTATAGAAACTCCTATTTCATTTTGGTGCGCACAAAATAGGCCGC
>JAHFDU010000016.1:12522-18599 GCA_023248835.1 Myxococcales bacterium
CGTGTTTGTAGAGGGCGACAAATCCTCGGAGATCGCGATGGAGCGCCTCATAGCGCTGACGATGTTCCGTCGTGCCGCGGTGGTAGACCGAAAGCGCCACCAACACCGCGTTGTTGATCGGATCTTTGACCAGAGCCGAGCCCTTGGCGGTCGGAAATCGTGCCAAGAAATCGACTTTGATGCGGGCGAACACGATCTCACGTCGGCGCAATTTCTCATCTTGCGAAATCGGTTGCGCGTACAGCGCCTGCAATTCGCGCAAAATCGGCTGCAGAAAATCCGAGAATGCGGCTTGTTTCTCCTCTTGACGACGCGCTTCGGCGAACAATTCGGCCACCTCCGAAGGACGGCCTTGCGAAAAAAAAAGGGCGGCCCCTTCGAGTCCCACCAGCGTCGCCAAACTCTCGTTCCATTCGCTGTGACTCGACAAGTACACCGTCGCATGCAGCATTTCGTGCAGCATCACCTCAACAACGCGAGCGTCCGATCCCTCGAGCATCGACGAGTAAATCGGATCGCTGAGATAGCCAAGGGTTGAGTAGCCAGCCACGGCGCGAAGATAGGTATCAAATCCTTGCGCTTGCAAATTCGCCGCCTGTTTGCGCGCGTCGCTCTCGCGAAAATATCCAAGATAAGGCACCGCGCCCACCAGAGGAAACGTGTGTGTTTTTGCGCGCAGCTCATCTTTGGGCGCCGCTGTCAGATTCCACGCGATTGGCTCGCCGTGGGTATCGACAAAGCTCGAATATTCGTCGCCGCCCCGCAGCCCCAGCGTGCGCACAGCAAACTCACGTGCCGCCTGCGCCACTCGCAGCCGCCGCTTGGTATCCTCGGAGATCGCCGGATCGCCGAGCACAGTCTCGATGCGCCGACGCGCCCGCAGGAGCTGAAACTGCCCACCGCTCTGCTGGGCCAAATAGGACGCGGCAAAACAACCATCGGCGAAGAGCAGCAATAGGAAAAAGTGGCGCGTCACAGCCATAGCCTATCCCGACACCAGCTTAACCTATCCCCTCAAGTCCGACGTCAGGATCATCTTGGACGGGCACCACTGACCACGCGTTCAACGCCGCCGAGATCTCTGTTGCCAGCGATGTCGACAAATCGCTGTTCCGTGAATCGCTCTACTAACTGGTCAGACTGACCCGCGCCGAACTCGACGGCAAGCACTCCGCCGGGCAAAAGCTTTGCCGGCGCCTCTGCGCACAAGCGTCGCAACACATCGAGACCGTCCTTTCCGCCATCGAGTGCAGCGTGTGGCTCACGCTGCACTTCGGCGCTGAGCTTGCCGATCTCACCGGTCGGAATGTAGGGCGGATTGGAAACAATCAAGTCAACGCGATCGTTGATGGAACCCAGCAAGTCGCTCTGCACGCACTCGATCGGGAGCGACAGCCGCTCGCTGTTCAGCCGCGCCACTTCCAGCGCAGCGGCAGAGGCGTCGACCGCGATCACCCTCGCAGCTGGCCATTTTTTCTTGAGCGCCAGCGCGATCGCGCCCGAACCGGTTCCAATATCGACAATCGTTTTCGGCGCTTCGACGAAACGCTCAATCGCAACGTCGATCAAGGTTTCGGTATCGGGCCGCGGTATCAGCACGCGCTCGTCGACAAAAAGCTCGAGCGAGCAAAACTCTTTTTTACCTATAAGATACGCGACCGCATGACCTTCTAAGCGTCGTTTTATCAGTGCTCGAAAGGCGGTCAGCTCGGGTGCCGAGAGCGGCTGGTCAAAATGCGTATACAAAAAAACGCGGGACTGGGAAAGCACATGCGCGAGCAGAAGCTCGGCGTCAAGCCGTGGTGTCGCTTTTCCGCGATCGGAAAAACGTGCCAGCGTCCAATCAAGCACGCGCCGGATGGTCCAAACTTCCGACATCTATTGCTCACGAAAATATTCGTCGCCACGAAACTGATAGCGTGCCCGGCGATCGGTGGCCCATGGCAATAGCAGCGGAATCACGTCCGCCGATCCATCGCTCGAGAAATTGGTTTTGGAAAAGCCATTGGCTTTGCTCGCCTCGATCACCAAATCGGTCGCCTTGCCCCGCCTAATCCACGAAACTTTGTCTTCGACGAAAGCATCGCCAACCGATTTCTTTACTTCGCAGGCGAACGAGCGCGCAAGCTCGTCGCCTTGCACCCGATAAATGGCCAAGATTTCGCGCGCGCCTCGACTTGAGCGCTCGACATAGCGAACCGCCAGCGCTTCATTCGATCCATTCAGGTTGACTACCTCGAGGTTCTTCACCTCGACCGACGATAGCAATTCTTGAAAACTGAATTCGCCACTGCCGACAATCAGCGAGAGGTACTTTCCAACCACCAGCGCGCGCCCCCGCTCGTCGAGACCGAGCGCCACCGCCCGATCAAAACGAACCGCCGCGCGATCGGTGTGCAGCGCGTGTAACAAATCGTCGAGCGCAGTCTCGGCCCGATTGACGAACAGGCGGCCAGCGAGCGACCGCGTGCGGGCGGTTTTGCCGTCGGCCTTGGAGTCGCAGTCGGCCACCTCAAGCGAGAATGAAAGCGGCATCCCCGGTGCGTAATGCTCGAGCGCGACCAAAGGCAACACCATCTCCACCGCCCAGCCCTGCGCCTGCAGCGCCGACACCGTGCGCACCGCTTTGCCAAGCTGCAGCGGCGTCGCGCGCACTACCTCGCGCAGCGCGCCGGCATCACCGGGATAGACCATCAGTTTTTGCTTTCCCAGATTCCAAACAATGTGGTCCTCGCCAGCCTGGGTGTCTTTGGTGCGGGCAAAATAGTTGTCGCGTACATCGGCGAGCAGATAAAGCTGCTGCTCGTCGACGGCGCAACGCGCGGTGAACGAAAGATTCAGGTCGCGCCCGCCGGCTTCCACCCCGTCGAAGTTTTGCCAATCGTCGAGCAAGCCGTCGAGAACAATCGAGCGACTTGGGATCGACGCGCAATGTAAATCTCTCTGTTCAGCCTCTGCCCAGCGGAGGGATGAAAAAAACAGCGCGGTGACCAACCCAAGACGCATGTGCCTCTTACCATACCCGGAACCATCGCTGGTTGCAGCAATCCCAATGGGGCTGCAATGCGGATAGCGCGCAACTCTTTCGCACAACTGCCGATAAGTCCAGCACATCACATTCGTGTATGGGTTGATAAAATGACAACCTCTGTCTATACTAAGAATCAAGCACTTAGGGCGATTCGGCGGCTGCCGATTGCGATCGCTCCGGATGTGGCTGCTTTCTGTTTTGGGAAGCTTCGGTTTGGGTCTTGGTGATGTGGAAATCCTCCTAAGAAGTGCTCCGATCGCTCACAGGGTCGGGGCATTTTGAAACGCGGTTCGAAGATCAAGATCTGCTGATGTTGGTGACGATTGCCGATGAAGTGGTCACCGTTGAAGGGATTGGGAGGAAGTATGGGTAGGACTGCCACCGCGACGATCTCGCTCGGCCGTTTTGTTTTCATTGCCACTCTGCCCACGGTCACTTCTAAGGTGGCCGGCACCGCCGCCTTTTGGGTGGCCGACCTTGTTCGATTTGAGCGCGCGGTCGCCAAATGGGTGATTGAACATGGCGCTATGTCGCCGGAAACATTTCGGCTGCTTCGAAAGACGGCGAATTTGTCATTGCTCGAGCTCGGCGAGCTGCTTGGAAAAGACAAAGCCGAAATTTCAAGATGGGAAAACGGCTACCACAAATTTAGCGTCTGCACCTGGAACACCGTGGCTGACCTTGCGCTCGATGCGATGGGCGGAAAGCAGAACGCAGCCGGCCGCTTGCGCGCCATCGTAGCCGCCAAAAAACACTCCCAGCGACCCATCAAGATCGCGGTGTAACTAGAATGGCTTTCGTGCTTGCAAACGGCATCACCCACCACGTTCAGGAGCTCGGCAGCGGCCGGCCAGTGGTGATGCTGCACGGATTGCTGGGCAGCATGGCGACCTGGTATTTCACTGCCGCACCGGTGCTGGCGCGCAGCCATCGCGTGTTGCTCTATGATCTGCGCGGCCATGGCAAGAGCGCGCGCGCGCCGACGGGATACGGCGTCGCCAGCATGGCAGATGATCTCGAGTCGCTGACGGCTGGTTTTTCGACCGATCCGCTCACATTGATCGGGCACAGTTACGGCGCTGCCATCGCGCTTCAGTTTGCACTGCGGCGTCCGGAGCGGGTCGATCGCTTGGTGCTGGTCGAATCGCCGCTGCCGCCCAGCGATCTGCAGGACCTCGAAGCGTTCGTCGGTCTGCGCTGGGACGAAAAGATGGGAGCGCTGCCCGAATCGGTTCGCGCCTCGCTCGAGCGTCAGGGCCGCCGCGGGCGCAAGTTCGTCGACAATTACCGCTTTTTGGCGCGCGACAGCTCGCTGCTCAGCGATCTACGCAGCAACCTCGACATCAGCGACGAAACGCTCGCCCGAATGGATCGCCGCGCGCTGTTGCTGTATGGAACGCGCTCGAGCTGCCAATCCGTCGGCAAACGACTGTCGCAGGTCTTGCCGCGTGCCGAGTTCCTGCTCATCGAAGGCGGCCATTTTCTTCCGGTCGATGCGCCAACTGAAGTCACCGCTCACATCATGAGATTCTTGAAAAGTGGGTGACCTCTCCGTCACCGCGCTGTACACCTCGGGGGCGTGGAGTTGGGGTGGCGTGCGCGGCGCTGAATGTCTTGCGAGCGACGATGCGAAAAGAGTCTTTCGCGTAACCAATGCCGCGCTCAGACTGGCGCGCCCGTGGTCGCCACCGTCGCTGCCGCATGCGCTGTTGTGGCGCCATGCGCTGATCGATTTTCTGCTTGCGCAACGAGCGCCGACGAAAGTGCTAGAACTCGCCTCCGGCTTTTCGCCGCGCGGGTTCAGTGCCAGCGAAAATCCATTGCTTACTTATATTGAAATCGACCGACCGGCGGTCATCGAGCGCAAACGATCGCTGCTTGCCAGAAGCACTCTTGGGAAAGAGGCGCTTGAGCGTTCGAATTGGCAGCTCCTCTCAAGCGACGTGATTGCCGATTCATTCGAAGCTCAGCTCGAGTCACCGCCACCGCAACTGATCATCGCAGAGGGGCTGTTCATGTACCTCGACGTCGAGACCCAGCGCTCGCTGCAGCGGCGCATCGCGGCGATGCTGGCCCCGGGCGGCACCCTGATTTTCGATCTGGTACCGCCGTGTGAGCAGCCAGCTCCAAGCGCGGCCGGTCGCGCCCTCGGCTGGATGATGCGGCGCTTTAGCGGACAGGGGTTCGCGCCTGACACCAGAACGCGCACCGAGATCGTGCGCGATTTGCAAGCGGACGGTTTTGCCGAAGTCGAGATTTTCGATCCCGATCACCCGCCGCCCAATTTTTCACCCCCGACGACCGATTTGGCTTTCGACCAGGTGGTATTCGCGGCGAAGGTCAAGAGGGACGATCTTCCGTAATACTGTTATTCACAGTACTATCCGCCTGTCGCTTTTTTGCGACGAGGCATGACCTGGCGCCGAGCCAATTCTGCGAGATCGCGAAGCGCCCGATTCACCGACTCCGAACTACCAAAGAGATGAGCAACATCCGGGTCAAGCAGGACAATATTGCTACCGGTAGCGAACCGCGCCGCGTACTTTCCCCGCACCCCAGCCGAGAAGTCATATTCTTTGCGCATCGACGACGCAGATTTACGTTTCTTCATAATCATTCCTCTCGCGCCGCGTTGCTTGGCGAGCACTGACGATGCGAATAGTATCGCCCTGTTCGGTGTGAACAACAACCAACAATCGACCGCGGTTCGATCGTCCGAGTAGAAGGTAGCGATCCTCGCCAGCGCTGGAATGATCGGTGTCGAAAATCGTCAACGACAGCGGATCGGCAAAAGCCGTCGTTGCTTCGAGGAAGGAGACACCATGCTTGGACAGATTCTCTTTGGCCTTGCCGGGATTCCATCCAAAGCTACATGACATTTCCACCCTCGCTTTAGCAGACAGTAACAAGAAAATTGCGAAAGCAAGTAACACGCAACAAACAAGTGTGGGTTGCCGATAAGTCCGCCATGATTTCGCCCTTTGTCTTGATTGCGGTCGCTTACGTGCTGGGAATTCTTTGTGGCGCCTGGACCGAGGTGGGCATC
>JAHFDU010000016.1:18609-22202 GCA_023248835.1 Myxococcales bacterium
GGCTGCTCTCTGGTCGCGCGCATTTTGGCAAACTGCTGTGCGTAACCATGTCTGCCGCCGGGATGCTTGCCCAAGCGAGCGCCTGGCGCGGACGCTGCGACGACCGCGAGCTTCTCACTGAGACACCGTGGCTGATCGAAGCCACGGTTGAAACGACCCCAGCGTCGAATTTCGGCACGACAGAATTGATGGTGACGGCGAATCGGCTGTCGCAACCCGATCACGCGATCCATCTGCCGGTTCGTCTGCTGATTCACGTCGCAGGTGATCTAGCCGAGCCACTGTTGCCCGGCGATTCGGTGCGGCTGCGCGCGCCTCTGCGCCGCCCGCGCGGCTTTTTCAATCCTGGCGCTGACTCAACCGAGCGTCGACAAGCCGCACGCGGAATTTTCCTAGAGGCGAGCGTGCACGAGGGTGCCGCGCTCTGCAAAATCGCCCGTGGCTCGTCGACAGAAAGTACGACAATTGAACGCAAACTTGGAATTTGGCGTCAGCAAATGGCGGTCGCCATCGACCGCGTCGCCAGCGAGCAGTCCGCCGCGCTGCTCAAGTCTTTGGTACTCGGCGATCGGAGCGATTTGTCGCGCGCGGTGAGTGACGAATTTCGCGCCGTCGGCGTCTCCCATGTGCTGTCGGTCAGCGGCTTGCATTTGGCGGTGGCAACTTTTCTGGCCTTCCATGGGCTGGTTTGGCTGCTATTGCGTTTCGGATTCGGCAGAGGCCGCGCCATTTCGCGAACCGCCGCCGTCTTGGCGCTGCCGGCGGTGTGGAGCTACACGCTGCTCACCGGTGCCGAAGTGGCGACGATTCGCTCGGCGGTGGTGGCCACGCTTTGGCTTACCGCCATCGTCATCGCCCGACGCACCCGACTTGTCGACACTTTGGCGATTGCGCTCTTGATCCTTGTCGCCGCCGCGCCGCTCGAAGTATTCGACCCGTCGCTGCAGCTGTCCTTCGCCGCAGTGCTTGCCACATCACAAATTGCACCGAAGTTGGCGGCGCCTTTTTCGCATTGGCGACGCTGGTTGCGCCTTCCAATGGGGCTGCTGATGACTTCGGTTGCCGCGGTCTGGGCCACCACACCGATCGGTGTCTGGCATTTTTCGCTGCTCCAGCCGGCGGGGATTTTTTCCAACCTCATTGTCGTGCCGCTGGCCGAACTGGCGGTGCTGCCGGTGGGATTTGCCGGGTGCCTGCTCTCGCTGCTCTCGCTACCGCTTTCACAACCGATTCTCGAGCTCGCTGCGATCGGCGCCAACTCCATGCTATACCTGGTTCACCAGATGGCGCGGATCGCTCCAGTCTGGTATCTGGCGCAGCCGAGCGCTCTCGAGATCTTGGTTTGGTTTGCCGGACTCGGTGCAATCGCGTTCGCAGTTCGCCACGCGCGCAGATGGGCGCTCGCATCGCTCGCCACGGTCGCGCTGCTGTTTTCGCTCAAGCTATTTTTGCGCGCGCACGCAAGCGATCTGCGCGCCACGTTCCTCGACGTCGGCCAAGGCGATGCCGCAGTGATCGAATTGCCGAGTCACCATGTCGTGCTAATCGACGGCGGCGGATCGTTCGACGCCAGTTTCGATCCGGGCGAGCGTATCGTCGCGCCCTTTTTGTGGCGACGCGGCATCTCGCACGTTGATCTGGTCATTTTGTCGCATCCGCATCCCGACCATGCCAACGGCTTACCATTTGTCGCCCATCACTTTTCCGTTGGAGAGATCTGGACCAATGGACAGCCGACCACGCAGCCCGGCACCGTCGCTCTTCTCGAGACAGCGACCGCTCATCGCATTCCGGTCGCTCGGCCGCATCCGCTAGCTCTCGGTGGCGCGCAGCTGTTGCCGCTTGGACCCACCAATGAACCGGGCGAAATCGGCTACAATCCGATGCGCAGTGAAAACGACAATTCACTGGTGGTCGAGATCGATTTTTCTAAGCGGCGCCTGCTTTTTGTCGGCGACACCGAAACCGAGGGCGAAGCTGCACTCGCCGAACACCTGCGTCCAATCGACGTCCTGAAAGTAGGACATCACGGCTCTCGCACTTCGTCTTCGCCCGAGTTCCTCGAGCGCATTCGTCCCAACATCGCAGTGATTTCTCTTGGCACCCACAACCGTTGGGGGTTTCCCCACCAGTCGGTGCTGAAGCGGTTCGCTGCGTTGCACGCCGACGTGCTTCGCACCGATCTGCAGGGCGCAGCCACAGTCCGAATCAGCGCACAGGGTGAAGTGAGCGCGACATCGACAAAAACTCATGGGATAGTGAATCCGTGCCGCTGAAACTGCGCGTACTGTCTGCCGACGACCCGCACCCTTTTTGGTACGACTATCCCTTTGAACGCAGCGAAATCTTGCTCGGCCGCCGCGGTGGCGTCGACATTGTGCTGCCCGACGCGCGCGTCGCCCCCGCACAAGCGCGCATCGCCAAACGCGGCAGCCAGTACTTGCTGGTCGCCGACGCTGCCGGTGTGCGCCTCGGTGACACGTCGTTGATGGTCGGCGACAGCCGCAAGCTCGAGCACGGCGAACGCATCGCGATGGGTCCTTACATCCTGGAAGTTCACCTCACCCAAACCCTGTCGCTGCTGGTCGGCGATTCGCTCGGCGCCACCCGCAAGATGGCGCGCGAAGTCTTGCAACAACTCGACGCCACCGCCAAACATCCCAGACTTGTGCCGCAGCAAGGCTCACCGCTCGATCTGTCTGAACTACAGCGTACTTACACTGTAGGGGTAGGGCCAACCGGCGCGCCCGCCCTCGATGATGTCGACATGTGGCAACCGCACATCGCGCTCGAACGCAATGAAGGCGGGGTGACGTTGCGTCCGGTAAGCGCGCAACACTCGATCGCGGTGAACGGCAAACGCGTCAGCAGCGAACGCAAACTGCGCGATGGTGATTCGATTTCGCTCGGTCCGCACACCCTCCGATTTGTCGATCCTGCCGAGGCCTATTTACGCGCGCTCGACCACATGCCGACGCAAGATCGCCGCCCCGACGTGGTATCCCATCGCCCGTTGCGCGGCTTGCACCTCCTGCTCTGGGCGGGGGCGGTGGTAGCAATCGCCGCTTTACTGCTGCTGGTGCTTCTGCTGCTGGTTGGTACATAAGCGATCTGACAAATACTTGCGCTCGTCGGCAAATTGATGCCAAAATCGCTGAAACCGTCGCTGCAGCTCGGCGAAGGAGGGAACTGGTGGCAGTTGACATCGAATTCCCCGACGCAGATTGGCCCGACTGGGAGCGCTATTGGAAGTCAAAAGGGTTCTTCACCGCTCTGGTCCGTGCCACCGACGGCAAGCGGTTTAATTTGCTATTCTACGAGCCGCAGCGACTCCACACCGACCTCGGAAATTTTCTCACCACCACTGGCAAATCCTATTTCGCTGACCCCGGCCTCGTCGCCATCCCCGAAATTTCTCGTGATGTAATGCTGCGCGCCGCCGACGAACTCGAGCGCGACGGTTACTTCGAAGCGCTCAAGCCGGTCTGAAAGAAAAATAGACTCGGAATAGACGTTTTTTGCTAGTCTCCGCCCATGTCGAGGCAGTTGCTCGCCGGTTTGATTTTTTGCGGTTTTGGCTGCGGATCACTGCG
>JAHFDU010000303.1:0-3733 GCA_023248835.1 Myxococcales bacterium
GTTGCTTCGATTAGTTTCAGCTTTCGCTTCCTCCTTTCCCAGGTTTGCCTGGCGCAACGCCCACAGGAAAGCCCCCGGCGCCTCTGACCGCTGGCGTCCGGTTCTGATTTTTTCCGGATGGGATGAAGCGAGAAATGAGATCCAAACCTGATCGTGAAACTGCTCCTGAACCCTTGCCGCAAAAACGAGATCGGTTTCGATTACTTAGCTCACCTTGAAGTGATTGGCGGTCAGATGACGGGCTAACTCCAGGGGTGCCCGAAAGTCCGGGCGCCGCCGACAGCTGTCGGCTGTCGGCGGTGGTAAGAATCGCGAAACGTGAATCAACGCCGACTTCCGGGCGCCCCTGGGGGCTAACTCCCTGGTTTGACACAACCCACTAGAACGTGTTTCAGTTTGCCGCGAGCGAGACATGGCCGTCACTTCTACCGTCGACAAAGGGATTGCAGAGGTGGTGATGAACCGGCCACCCGTCAATGCCCTCGATGCCGCCGGATGGTTTGCAATTGCAAAGACCCTGGGTGCGCTGACAAGCGATCCGGCGGTGCGGGTGGTGATTTTGGTGGCCGATGGACGGGGCTTTAACGCCGGTGTCGACATCAAAGCGCTGCAGCAGGGCGGCAAACCGGCGCTGATCGAGGTCAATCGCGCCTGCGCCGCAGCGTTTGCCGCAGTCTATGACTGCGCCGTGCCGGTGATCGCAGCGGTACACGGATATTGCTTGGGCGGTGGAATCGGTTTGTGCGGCAACGCCGATCTGATCGTCGCCTCGAGCGACGCGACATTTGGCCTCCCGGAAGTGGATCGTGGCGCGCTCGGCGCCGCCACTCACCTGGCGCGCCTGGTACCCGAGAAGCGCATGCGCCAAATGGTCTACACCAGTGCTACAGCGACCGCCGCCGAATTGCACCACTATGGCTCGATCTACAAAGTGGTTGCGCCACAAGAATTGCGCAAAGTGGCGCACGAAGTAGCGGCAGAAATCGCGGCCAAGAGTCCGACGGTGATTCGCGCTGCCAAACAGTCACTCAATGGCATCGATCCGGTCGACGTCAAGCGCAGCTATCGCTATGAGCAGGGTTTCACCTTCGAGCTGTCGCTGTCGGGGGTAGCCGACGAAGCGCGCGCCGCATTTGTCGACAAGCGCGACCCCACCTTCACCAAGTAAATGGACAAACGCTGCACAGAAGCGGACGTCGTCACTGCGCTCTCGGACAGCATGACCCTCGGCATCGGCGGTTGGGGATCGCGGCGCAAACCGATGTCTCTGGTGCGCGCGATCGCGCGCTCGTCGCTGCGCGATTTGACGATCGTGTCATACGGCGGTCCTGACGTCGGTCTACTTTGCGCTCTCGGCAAGGTAAAAAAACTAGTCTACGGATTCGTCTCGCTCGATTCGATTCCGCTTGAGCCTCATTTTCGTGCGGCGCGGCAAGGCGGCGCGGTTGAAGTGATGGAGCTCGACGAAGGCATGCTGCAGTGGGGGCTGTATGCAGCGTCGCTGCGTCTGCCGTTCTTACCGACGAGAGCGGGCCTAGGGTCCGACGTCCTCACCTACAATCCCGATCTGCGTTTGGTGAAATCTCCCTATGCCGACGGCGAAGACTTGGTGGCGATGCCGGCGCTCCATCTTGATGTCGCGCTCATTCACATGAACCGTGCCGATCTCCAAGGCAACGGCCAATTTCTCGGGCCCGATCTGTATTTCGACGATCTGTTCTGCATGGCGGCGAAAAAGCGTTTCATGTCCTGCGAAAAAATTATCGACTCGGCTGAATTTGCGACGCTTGGATCGCTACACACGCTGCGCATTCATCGCGCGATGATCGATGGCGTCATTGAAGCGCCGGGCGGCGCAGCGTTTACCGAGTGTCCTCCCGACTATGGTCGCGACGAAGCATTGCAGCGCGAGTATGCACAAGCCGCCGGCGATGCAGAAAAATGCTCGGCATTCTTGGCGAAATACCTATGAGCGCCGACTTCACGTTGGCCGAGCTGTGCGCAGTGGCGTGCGCCGAGATTTGGCGTGACGACGGCGAGATTTTGGCAAGCCCGATGGGTCTCATCCCGGCGCTCGGTGCCAAGCTAGCGCGCGCAACCTTCGCACCCGATCTACTGCTCACCGACGGGGTCGCGCGTTTTGTCAATGGGCGCGGAGAGGTCGAAAGCTGGATTCCCTACCGCGCGATTTTCGATCTGGTGTGGTCGGGGCGGCGCCACGTGATGATGGGCGCAAGTCAAATCGATCGTTTCGGCAACCAGAACATTTCCTGTATCGGCGACTTCCACCATCCTAAGGTGCAGCTCATCGGAGTGCGCGGCGCGCCCGGCAACACCATCCACCATCCGACCAGTTATTGGGTGCCCAATCACTCTGCCAAGATTTTCGTGCCAAAGGTCGATGTGGTCTGCGGTATCGGCTACGACCGCGCGCGCTCTCTCGGCGCATCGGGACGATGGGTGGACATTCGTCGCGTCGTCAGCAATAAATGTGTGTTCGATTTTGAAACCCCCGATCGCTCGATGCGTTTGCGATCGCTGCACCGAGGGGTGACGACCGAGGAAGTGGCCGCACTCACCGGTTTTCCGCTGACCTTGCCGGCGGCCGTTCCGATCACCCGAGTGCCGACGGCGGAAGAGCTGCGGCTGATTCGCGACGTACTCGATCCCAAAGGCGTCGCGCGCAGCGAGCTGAAGTAGCAGATGGGCCCGCTACACACTCGCTTCTCCGATCTGGTGGGCATTCGCCATCCGATTGTTCAGACCGGCATGGGCTGGGTGTCGGGCGCGCAGCTTACCGCGGCGACCAGCGCCGCCGGCGGACTCGGCATCTTGGGTGCGGCGACGATGACGCTGCCGCAACTTGAAGCTGCAATCGCCAAAATAAAATCGCTGACCGAAAAGCCCTTTGGAGTCAATCTGCGCGTCGATCAATCCGACGTCGCGACGCGTGTCGATCTGCTGGTGCGCGAGCGAGTAAAGCTGTGCAGCTTCGTCGGCGCACCGAGCCGAGATTTGGTTGCCAAGCTTAAAACCGCGGGCATTCTCACCATGCCGACGGTGGGCGCGCGCCGCCACGCCGAAAAAGTCGCAGCACTCGGAGTCGATGCGGTGATCGCGCAGGGTCACGAAGGCGGTGGCCACACCGGTCCGGTGCCCACCACATTGCTGTTGCCGCAAGTGGTCGATGCGGTGGAGATTCCGGTGCTCGGAGCCGGCGGTTTTTTCGACGGGCGCGGTCTCGTCGCTGCACTGGCGTACGGCGCCTCGGGCATCGCGATGGGCACACGCTTTTTGCTGACCAAAGAGAGCACCGTGCCCGCAACGGTGAAATCGATCTATCTCGACACCCAAGTGACCGGCACCGTCGTCACGCGAGCGATTGACGGGCAACCGCAGCGGGTGATCGCCACTCCTTTCATCGATCGCCTCGAACGATCGGGTACACTCTTGCGTCTATTCCGCGCCTTTCGCCACGCGTTTGCGTTTCGTAAACTGACCGGATCGAGTTTTTGGTCACTTGTCAAAGAAGGTTTGTCGATGCGCGAACGCCAACAGCTCACCGCGGCGCAGCTGATGATGGCGGCGTCGGCACCAATGCTCACCCGCGCCGCGATGGTCGACGGCAACCTCGCCGTCGGCATCTTGCCCACCGGCCAAAATGTCGGCGTCATCGAGGAGCTGCCGACCGTGGCCGAACTGGTCGAGCGCATCGTCGCAGAAGCGGAAGGCG
>JAHFDU010000303.1:3743-5101 GCA_023248835.1 Myxococcales bacterium
CGTGCTCATTCGATTGCGGTAGGGGACACCCGTACTCTAGGCGTATCGTAGTACACTGCGATAACACCGCGCCAGCTTCTCCGCGTCACGGCGATCGGTCTTCACCCGGTCACCCGCTTTCACTGGTATGAGCGTCGGCGCGATAACGTGACACGTGTCTTGACAACTCTCCGCGCGCTTGCTACTAGGCGCTTGCGGCTAAGGAGTAGCAAGCCTGAGGTGCGTTGATGAAGCAATTGATACTCGCGGCTGGGTGCCGTAGTTCGGGAACGACCAGCGACAAGATGGGCACGGACTTGGCGGCGACGGAGATGCAGGATCTAGATTCTGTAGAAACCAAGCCGACTGCCCAGGGTAAATCTGCTACCGTACAACAGGCGGCTGCGCGGCTGCAGTTTGCACGACGGTGCCGCCAAACTGCGCCCTGTGTGTGACCCCGGAGTGAGGTCGGCGGCGATGTTGGCCGTACTCCTACTTGGGTGCGGATCGAAGAACGACGGGACTTCGTCGTGCGAGACACTTTGTCGTCGCGACTTGGAGTGCGGAACGGAGATCGCGCTTGAGCAGTGCCGTAGGAGCTGTGACGCGCAGAGTGATACGTTCCGCATTTGCGTGGCGGGATGCCTGGATCCCACCTGTGAGGGATGGCGCTCCTGCGTGACAAGTTGCGGGATAGGAGACCAGGTCGGAGGAGATCCGTACGGTTCCGATACCAAAGCGTGTGGGGCCACGGACGCTGCGAATGTAAGCTGTCGTTCAGACGTCATCGCGTGTTTGGTCAACGTGGATCCATCGACGCTCAAGAGATCTTCCGTTTGTACACCATTCTGTCAGCCACCGCGAACCTGCCCGGCGCCACGTACAGGCACCGCGACCGCAGTCTGCGAAAGCACCTCCGTACCTGGGATCTGCAAACTCGACTGCAAGGGCGGAAAGGTGTGCCCGGACGGCATGATCTGTTCGAAGGATGCTGTATTCATTTGCGTTTGGCCGGTGAACTGAGCCGTGCACCTTCGAGAAACCATTTTTAACGTCAAGTTTTTTCATCACGCCGCGCTCTGATCTTTCTGCGGCGCTTCGCTTTCGCTACCAGCGTGGGAGCGGAAGGGACAAGTGCTTCACGTTGTCGTGGCATGCGATGCTGCGACTGGGAATTGTTACGTCATCACAGCGTATCCACCCGATCCCGCGCGATGGGACGCTGATTTTCGAAGGAGGAGACGATGATCTGTGCTCTTTGCAAACACGGCGAACTGGCGGCCGGGACAACCACGGTAGCGCTCTCTCGCGGAGAAACCACGGTGATCATCAAGTGCGTGCCCGCCGACTTGTGCGACAATTGCGGCGAGTACTACCTC